>JBBRID010000551.1:0-1537 GCA_038221635.1 Burkholderiales bacterium | reverse complement strand
CGGGCGGCTGACCATCGTCTGCTCTGAAAACCCGTCGATCCGGGCTTGCGGGTGCGCAGCCTTCACCCGTTCGAGCATTTTCAGGACGGCAGCCTGCAACGCCGGTTCGTCCTGCAAATTCAGCGCAACCCCGCCGACATCGGATTTGTGGCTGATATCGGGAGAAAGAATTTTCAGCACGACTGGAAAACCGATCTGCTTGCCGGCCGCGATGGCCGCGGCCGCGTTGGCTGCACATTCAACCGATTCGACCACCGGAATGCCGTAGGCTTTCAACACCGCCTTGGCCTCCAGTTCGTCGAGCATGGTGCGGCCTTCGGCAAGCGCTGCCGCAATGATGGCTTGCGCCGCACTCAGGTCGGGCGGACCGTTCTCGCTGGCGGTCGGCGCCTCGAGCATCAGCGCCTGGTTGCGCCGATAGGTCGACAACAGGTCGAAGGCGCGGACCGCTTCTTCGGGCGTGTCGTAGTTGGCGGCGCCGGCTTCCTCGAAGATCCCGCGCGCGGTGGCCACCGAGGCGTCGCCGAGCCAGCAGGACAGGATGCGGTCGGTGGCTTGCCGCACCATCGGCTCGCAGGCCCGGGCGATGTCTTCGCTGCGCACGATCGCGGTCGGTGCGTGAATGAACAGCACCGCCCCGCTCGAGCGGTCGGCCAGCACGGCCTCCAGCGTGTCGGTATAGCGCTGCACCGGGGCGTCGCCGATGATGTCGATCGGGTTGTTGCGCGACCAGGTGGCCGGCAGCACGGTGTCCAGGCGCTCGCGCAAGCCAGCGCTCAGCTCGGCAAGCGGGATGTCGGCCTGGGCCGCAGCATCGGCGGCCATGACTCCGGCGCCGCCACCGTTGGTCATCACCGTCAGACTGGTGTCACGGTTCGATCCGAAGCGGGCCAGCGTCTCGGCCGCCATGAACAGATCCTGCAGCGTATCGACGCGCAGCATGCCGGCGCGCCGGAACGCAGCGTCGAACACGATGTCGGCACCCGCCAATGCGCCGGTATGCGAGGCGGCCGCCGCCATGCCCTTGCCAGCACGACCGGCCTTGACGACGATCACCGGCTTGTTGCGTGCCGCGGCGCGGGCTGCCGACATGAATTTGCACGGTGCCTCGATCGACTCGATGTACAGGAGGATCGAGCGGGTGCGCGAGTCACTCGCCAGGTGGTCGAGCAGATCGCCGAAATCGACATCGGCATGTTCGCCCAACGACACCATGTGCGAGAAGCCGATTCGCCGCGAGCCCGCCCAATCGAGTACCGCGGTCACCAATGCGCCCGATTGCGAAACGAAAGCCACCTGCCCCGGCAAGGCATCCGCGTGCGAAAAGCTGGCATTCAGGCCCAGGTGCGGGCTCAGCAGGCCAAGACAGTTGGGGCCGAGGATGCGCAGCACCGTCGGCCGCGCGGCGTCGAGCATGGCCTGCTTCTGCTGCGTCGACAGCCCGGCCGTCATCTCGATGGCGGCGTGTGTCCCCATCTTGCCGAGTTGAGCGACCAGGTCCGCCACGCTCGATGGCGGCGTGCAGATCACAGCCAGA
>JBBRID010000550.1:0-1540 GCA_038221635.1 Burkholderiales bacterium | reverse complement strand
GCTCGAAGGCCATACCTTCGAAGGCTTCCGCAATCCCGATGGATCGGTCGGCACCCGCAACATCCTGGCAATCACGACCACGGTGCAGTGTGTGTCTGGCGTGGTCGACTTTGCCGTGCAGCGGATCAAGTCCGAGTTGCTGCCGAAATATCCGCAGGTCGACGACGTGATCGGACTGGAGCACACCTACGGTTGCGGCGTCGCCATCGACGCGCCGGATGCCGACGTGCCGATCCGAACGCTGCGCAACATCAGCCTGAACCCGAATTTCGGCGGCGAGGTGATGGTGGTCAGCCTCGGCTGTGAGAAGCTGCAGCCGCATCGGCTGATGCCTCCGGGAACGATTCCGCTGGTTGACGAGCGCAACGTGGCCGGTGTCGGTGCCAGCGCAGAACCGAAGCTCGATGTGGTTTGTCTGCAGGACGACGCACACGTGGGCTTCATGTCGATGATCGATTCGATCATGACCACCGCCGAAGAGCATCTGGAGCGGCTGAACGCGCGGCGCCGCGAGACGGTGCCGGCCAGTGAACTGGTGGTTGGCGTGCAATGCGGCGGGAGCGATGCATTTTCAGGCGTCACCGCCAATCCGGCGGTCGGCTTCTGCACCGATTTGCTGGTGCGCGCCGGCGCGGCCGTGATGTTCAGTGAAACGACCGAAGTGCGCGATGGCATTGACCAGCTGACCTCGCGCGCGACGACGCCCGAAGTCGCGCAGGCGATGATCCGCGAGATGGCCTGGTACGACGCCTACCTGAAACGCGGCGGCGCCGATCGCAGTGCCAACACGACGCCGGGCAACAAGAAGGGTGGCCTGTCCAACATCGTCGAAAAGGCGATGGGCTCAATCGTCAAGAGCGGCAGCTCGCCGATTTCCGGCGTGCTGGCGCCGGGTGAGAAGCTGCGCCAGAAAGGCCTGATCTATTGCGCAACACCGGCCAGCGATTTCATCTGCGGCACGCTGCAGCTGGCCGCCGGCATGAATCTGCACGTCTTCACCACCGGCCGCGGCACGCCTTATGGTCTGGCCCAGGTGCCGGTGATCAAGGTGGCCACCCGCAGCGACTTGGCGCGGCGCTGGCACGATCTGATGGACATCAATGCCGGTACCATTGCCGACGGCACGTCGACGATCGAGGAGGTAGGCTGGGAGATGTTCCGCCTGATGCTCGACGTGGCCAGCGGACGCAAGAAAACCTGGGCCGAACAATGGAAACTGCACAACGCGCTGGTGTTGTTCAATCCGGCGCCGGTCACCTGATATCGATTGATCTCTTTTTTCTGAAGCGGGGAAGCCCATGAATCCACAAGCCCTGCTGCGCCAGATGTTCGATGCCGCAGTCGCGTCAGCACAGCCGGCGCTGGTGCTTCCGCCGCACCTGCCCAAGCAGCCGCCGCGCGGTCGGATGATCGTGATCGGTGCCGGCAAGGCCTCGGCCGCGATGGCGCGCGTGGTCGAGGATCACTGGAAGAGCTCGCTCGAAGGGTTGGTGATCACCCGCTATGGCTACGCCGTGCCCTGTGAGCGCATCGAGATCGT
>JBBRID010000549.1:0-1548 GCA_038221635.1 Burkholderiales bacterium | reverse complement strand
CTCACCATGGCCGCGCATGAACCGGCCGGCTTCGCGCACCACCGGGTGCCCGGGCGCCAGCCGTCGGTGCAGCACCTGCAGGCCCAGCGTGCTGCCTTCCAGCACATAGAGCACGCCCAGTGCGGCCGCCTGCGAAGGCACGGTGAAGGCAGGCAGCGGGCGGGTGTCGGGGGTGGCATCGATCGCCTGCAGATCGCTGCGCAACCAGTCCGACTTGTGCAGGTGCATGCGAGACCAGGCGACGGGCATCCAATCGCGCAGCGGGGCTTCGAGCGCGAGATGCACGCGCAGCTGCCGCTGCAGATAGTCGGCATACAGGCCCGGCGACGGTTCGCCGTGGGCCAGCTGTTCCATCAGCGGCGTGCGCTCGAGCGCCAGGTGCGCCGCCGCCGTATGCAAACGCAGGAAGGCGCGTAGCGAATCACCGGCGCACATGAGTGCCAAGCGTCCGGTCCAGCGCAGCACGCAGTTCTTGCCGGCTGAAGGGTTT
This sequence comes from Burkholderiales bacterium, assembly GCA_038221635.1. Lineage (GTDB taxonomy): Bacteria > Pseudomonadota > Gammaproteobacteria > Burkholderiales > Burkholderiaceae_C > Ideonella_A. The sequence continues at coordinate 1,058 of JBBRID010000549.1, read as the reverse complement.
TGCCAGCTCGCAGGTGGCGCCGGCCAGGCTGGCGGTCTGCAGGTTGAACTCTGGCGACAACATGCGGCGCCCGCCCGAGATCGCGATGATGGGCAGCGTGGGCTGCCGCTTGAGCAACTCGACGATGACACGCGCGCCGTCGACCATCGGCATCAGCATGTCGGTGATCACGACGTCGAAGCCGGCACCGTTGCCGAACAGCCGCAGACCCGCTGCGCCGTTCTCGGCTTCGGTGACACGGTGGCCGTCGAGTTCGAGCATCTGCAGCACGGTGTCGCGCAGGATTTCGTCGTCGTCGATCAGAAGGATATGGGCCATGGTTCGGGTGCTTTCTCAGAACAGTTCGATGCGCGAAACCGGAGCGCCCGGCGCGTCGCCGGCCGCTGCGCCGGGGTCGCGATGGAGGGCCTCGGCGGCCAGGTAGGTAGGCGTCAGCGCGGCAGCGCGGGCGTCGATCTCGGCGGTGTCGCGCTCGCCGGCGCGCAACCGTGTGATGAGATCGGCCAGCACCTCGTTGCGGCTGTCGATGGCGGGCTGCACACGGTCGACGATCTGCTTGAACACGTCCTGGTATTGCGCCGTGTCGAGCAGCAGTCCGATACCCTTGTCGAGCTCGGAGTTGTGCTGCGTGATGGCCGCCATCAGCATCGAATAGAACTGACGCATGTCGACATAGCTCTCATCGAGCTTGCGCGTCAGCCCGCCCAGGCGTTGCGCTTCGGCTTCGTTGTGGCGGGTGCGGATTTCGAACTCGCCGCTGTAGTTCACTTCCACGGCCTTCACCAGACGGCCGATGTCCTGGTTGACCTTGGCTGCCGATTCATTGGACTGTGTCGCCAAGCGCCGCACCTCGCCGGCCAGCACAGCGAAGCCGCGCCCGGACTCGCCGGCGCGCGCTGCCTCGATGGCGGCGTTGATGGCCAGGATTTCGGTCTGGCGCGCAATGCCCCGGATCGTGTCAGTCATCTCGGCCAGGCCTTTGACCTCGCGCATCAACAGCCTGAGTTGCTCGCGCTCCTGCGCGATCTGCTGCGGCAGCGTCTGAACGAATGTCGCAA
>JBBRID010000548.1:0-1567 GCA_038221635.1 Burkholderiales bacterium | reverse complement strand
TGGCATTCTTTGACGGCCTGACGGCGCCGACGCTGCTTGCGTTGACCTTCGCCAACGGCATCGGCATGGCGATGCGCTGGCCGGTATTTGCCGCGATTGTTCCGGAGATCGTCGAGCGATCGGATCTGCCGGCGGCACTGGCCTTGAACGGCATCGCGATGAACATGTCGCGTGTCATCGGTCCGGTGGTGGCCGGTGCCTTGCTGGCCGGGGCCGGCAGCCCCTACGTCTTTCTGCTCAACGCAATCCTGTCAGTCGTTGCCTTCGTGCTGATCATGCGTTGGAAATCGCAGCGAAAGGTGAGCGCGCTGCCCGGCGAACGCTTTCTCGGCGCGATGCGGGTTGGTCTGCAACACGTCAAGCAATCGCCTCGCATGCGTTCGGTGCTGGTGCGGATCTTTCTGTTCTTCTTGCAGACCACCGCGCTGACGGCGTTGCTGCCGCTGATTGCCCGCAAGCTGGGCGGTGGTGCAGGCACCTTCACGCTGCTCCTGGCGGCGATGGGCGTCGGGGCGGTGATCGTCGCACTGTTCCTGCTGCCGATGCTGCGCGGTCGGCTCGACCGCGATGGCCTGGTTCGCTGGGGAACCGTCGTTCATGCGGTCGCTGCCAGTGTTGTCGTGCTGTCGACGACGATCTGGCTGGCGGTGCCAGCGATGATGGTGGCCGGGATGATGTGGCTGACGGTCGCCAATTCATTGACGCTGGCGGCACAGATGGCGTTGCCGAACTGGGTCCGCGCCCGTGGCATGTCGATCTATCAGATGGCGCTGATGGGCGGCAGCGCGGCCGGTGCGACCATCTGGGGTTATGTCGCCAGTCATAGCAGCGTGCCGATCAGCGTCATCTCTGCCGCGATCATTGGCCCGATCGTGTTGTTTGCCAGCCGCCGATTGACAGTGGGTGGCGATATCGACGAGGACCTCACAACGTCGACGACAACCAGCCATGCACCGAATCCGGTGATCGAGCTGCACGGCGACGAAGGCCCGGTGATGGTGACGGTCGAATATCAGGTCGATCCGGCGCGCATCGCTGAATTCACCGAAGTCATGCGCGAAACGCGGCGTGCCCGCCTGCGGCAGGGTGCCTTGTCATGGGGCTTGTTTCGAGATACCGCGCAGGTGGGCCGTTACATCGAATATTTCGTCGACGAGAGCTGGGTCGAGCACCAGCGCCGGCTCGAACGGTTCACGGCCGCCGATATCGGACTGCGCGTGCGCCGGCTCGGCTTCCACCAGGGTGACGAATTGCCGCGGGTCAGCCGTTACATTGCCGACGTCGTCGACGATTGAGATTCAGGCGGCGGCAGCGTGCGAGGAATGACGCGCCAAACTGCTGCGCTGCGACGCCAGCTTGAATTCCGGCGTGAAGTGCTGGTCGAAATCTTCCGCACGGATTTCGTCGATCTGCCCCTCGCAGCTGGTGGGCAAACCGATGCTTTCGGTCCGGCTCCAGACTGGCAACGCACAAAAATGCCAAGTGAGAATTCGTGTCTCGGCCGGCTCTGGATAAGAGTAGCCGCCCATTCCATCGGCGTGCGTACGCATCTCGACGCGGCGGCGCA
>JBBRID010000547.1:0-1603 GCA_038221635.1 Burkholderiales bacterium | reverse complement strand
CCGCCCTTCAGCTTGAAGTCGTTGAAGCCATAACGCTCGCGCGCCGCCTCAGCCAGCCGGACCACCGCCTCGGGCGTCATCGCCGCCTCGTGGCGCAGTCGGAACCAGTCGTTCGACGCACCCGGGTCACTGTCGTAGGCGAGGTCGGTCTGATTGCGATCGCCAACGAAAAACAGGTAGCCGAGCATCTCGACCGACTCGCGCTGCTGACCCTCACCGAGCAGCGCCGCCACCGGCACCTCGAGGTGTTGCCCAAGCAGATCGAGCAGTGCCGACTCGACCGCGGTGATGGCATGGATAGTGGTGCGCAGGTCGAAGGTTTGCTGGCCACGCCCGCCGGCATCGCGGTCGGCAAAGCGCTCACGCATCTGCCGCAAAATCTGTTGGTGCGCGCCGAGGGTCTGGTCGACAACCAGCGTGCGCGCATCCTCCAGCGTCTGGCGGATCTTCTCGCCACCGGGCACCTCACCGACGCCGGTATGGCCGGCGCTGTCTTTGAGGATCAGCAGGTTGCGCGTGAAATACGGACCGTGCGCGCCGCTGAGGTTCAGCAGCATGCTGTCGCGGCCGGCGACCGGGATCACGCGCAGTTCGGTCACACGCGGCAGGGAGGCGGATGGGGTCATTTGAATCGTTCCTCGACGGTTTTGGTATCAATCAAACACGATCTGCATCGCATATTTTTCACTTCTTCGGGGGCAGGCACGCGACGAATCCGGCGCACCAGTCGACCCAGGCCTGCAGGTCGTGATCTTCTGCAACACCATCGGCGCTGACGAAGACATAGCCCTTCATCGGTCGCCCGGTGAAATCCATCGGCCGCACATGTGGCAAGGCCAACGCATCCTGGTGGCGCTCGGCACCGACCCGTGCCATCAGGTCGGTGCCAGAGATGCCGGCGAACATGTGGCCGTGCAACATGAAAGCCAGGCCGCCGAACATCCTGCGTTCACTGATGCCTTCGCGATCGGAAAGGATTTCCCGAACGCGTTGGGCGAGACCGGGGTCGTATGCCATGGCTACGGCCTTTCGTGAGGGGAGCAGGCGACACAGGCTTCGATCGTACGGCGTACCGCCCATGTTCGCGGCGCCAGCGGGCGGCGATCCGGTGTGCAAAGAGGGACGTCGATACAAAACCCGTGGTGTCCGCCGCCGAATGGGCGGCCGGGTAGGAATTGCCCTGCACCACATCGACTTCACTGCCTGCACCCGCAACGGGAGAGAGCAGTCACAGTGTTTGCGAAGGAGGCCATGATGGGATTCTTGAAGCGACTAGCCACAATGCGTCGGGAGCTTGCCCCGGTCGTCCTGCTTGCCGCATGTCTGATTCCGGCGCAAGTGCCGCTGGCCCAGACCCAGGACGCGGCTACCACTGCGCTGTCGACCGAGGCAGTCAAGCTTGCCGAAACCACCTGCGCCGCTTGCCATGGCGCACAAGGTGAGGGCAATCGGACGGCGAGCTTTCCAAGGCTTGCCGGCACCGGGCGCACGTATTTGATCGAACAGCTCGATGCCTTCGCGTCGGGCTATCGCAAGAATGCCGTGATGCAGCCGATTGCGCAGGGACTCGATCAGCAGCAACGGGTCGCATTGGCGACCCACT
>JBBRID010000546.1:0-1656 GCA_038221635.1 Burkholderiales bacterium | reverse complement strand
GCAGCGGTCCATTTCTCACCGTCTTTTTGCCCCATAGCTGGGCTATGGGGCTGCAAATCCGGCAAGAACTGTCCTCGCTGGGGCCGATTCTCGCTATCGACGCCCCAAGCCCGACAGGCTCCTAGCCAGCCGGCCGATGGGGTGGCAAGGCGATTGCTATGGTCAGTGTTGACCTACACTGCGCTGCGAAGGTGCCCGTCCAGTCCGGCGCCTGCGTTTCGTCTGTCGGCATGGCCTGACGGCCGGTTGTTTGAGCATCACGAATCAATCCATACACCGGCCGAAACATGACCTGGTCAATTCTTGCGCGCGATCAACGTGGCCGCTTCGGCGCGGCCATTGCCAGCCGCTTTTTCGCAGTCGGTGCGCTGTGTCTGCACGCCAGGCGGGACGTCGGCGTGCTCGCGACCCAAGCGCTGATGAACCCGTTGTATGGCCCGGCCGGCATCGCGATGTTGGCCGAGGGCCGGTCGGCGTCTGACGCCATCGCGGCGCTGCTGCGCGCGGATGCCGGGTCTGCGCATCGCCAGCTTCACCTGCTGCCCGCCTCCGGTGCGCCGGCTGCCCATACCGGTGCCGAATGCATCGCCTGGTGCGGCCACCGCTGCGGTGATGATTTCAGCGTGGCCGGCAACATGCTGGCCAGCGCAGCCGTCATCGAAGCGACGGCCACCGCCTGGTTGGACAACCCCCAGTTTTCCATGGCCGAACGCATGCTGATTGCCATGCAGGCCGGCGAGGCGTTCGGCGGTGACAAGCGCGGCAAGCAGGCGGCGGCGCTGCGCATCCAGGGTGACGAAGACTATCCCGAGCTCGATTTGCGCGTCGACGACCATGTCGATCCGCTGGCGGAATTGCAGCGCCTCTACGTGATCAGCCAGCAGCGTTATCAGGCGTTCGTCAGCTGTTTGCCGGGACGACACGATGGCGTCGGCTTGACCGATCGCACCGAGATCGAACGGCGCATCGAGCGCTTCCAGCAGCAACGCTCGGCGGCAGGCGCGCCACCACCATGAGCAGCGGCCACGCGCTGCTCGAAGTTCGCGACCTGCGAACGGTCTTCAAAACCGACCACGGCGAATTCGCCGCCGTCGACGGCGTCAGCTTTTCGGCCGAGTCCGGACGCACGCTGGCAATCGTCGGCGAATCGGGGTGCGGCAAAAGCGTCACTTCGTTGTCGATCATGGGCCTGGTGCCGAATCCGCCGGGGCGCATCACCGGTGGCTCGATACGCTTCGAGGGCCGCGAACTGATCGGTGCGCCCGAGAAGGCCTTGCAGGATCTGCGTGGCAATGGCATCGCGATGGTCTTCCAGGAGCCGATGTCGTCGCTGAATCCGGTGTTCACGATCGGCGAGCAGATCGTCGAGGCCGTGCTGCGCCATCGGCGCATCAGCCACGCGACGGCGGTCGAGCAAGCGATGGCCATGTTGCGCAAGGTCAGGATGCCGGCGCCCGAACAGCGCTTCAATGAACATCCGCACAAGTTGTCGGGCGGCATGCGTCAGCGCGCGATGATTGCGATGGCCTTGGTCTGCGAGCCCCGTTTGCTGATTGCCGACGAGCCGACCACCGCCTTGGACGTGACGATACAGGCGCAGATTCTCGAACTCATGCGCAGTCTGCAGCAGGAGTCTGGCAGTGCCGTGATCCTGAT
>JBBRID010000545.1:0-1709 GCA_038221635.1 Burkholderiales bacterium | reverse complement strand
CCCCTGCGACGACGCGAATGACGCGATCTACCGAACCGACGTTTTGCAGCATGGCACTGTCCTTCCTGCTTACTCACATCATGAAGTCCGTTTCGAGGCGGGCCTTGATGCAGATCAACTGCGCGGTCGGCGAAGCACTCGATTCAGATAACAGCGTTCGGCTCGCCACCGCATCACAGCAGAGAGACTTCGCCGTTCTACCCGTAGGAGGTTTACGCCTCATGGTGACCCGTGAAGCGCCGTCCGTCTGTTCGTTGGTGCACGCAAAGCGCGAGGCATTTGCGGAGCTGTTGTGGGCCAGCGTGATTCGAAGCGGCGCGCCAAGGGTTCACTTGGCTATCTGGAAATCGGCCATCGTGCCGGTTCGCTGCCCCGTGAACTGAGAACTTCACCCATCACGCACGACCAGCACTTCGCCTTCGGCCAACGGTCGCCAGCCGTCGTCGGTGAGCGGGACGCTGGCGATCCAGACGACCGCCTGTTCTGCTTGGGCAACTGACGCGCCGCCGTGTTCGTCGGGTGCTGGATCGGGAAGTGAGCTGGCATGGGCGCTTCGGTGATCGCCTTGTCGAATTCGTCCATTTCCGCGCTTGCCTCGCTTTCGCCCAGCTCCTTCTGGATCGTGCGCATCTGCTCGCGCAGCAGGTGCTTGCGGTTGAGTTCGCCAATTGATTCCTGCGTACGCTGCGTGACATCGCGCGAGACCTTCAGCACCTGGATGCGTCGCGCCAGCACGTCGAGCAACTTGTCCAGACGCGCCTTCAAGTCAAAGGTTTCGAGGAGGGCTTGCTTCTCCTCGGCGGTGCTGTCCATCAGGCTGCCGATGACGTCCGCGACCTGTGCCGGGTCGTCAATGCCCTGCAACGCTGCCGACATTTCCGGCGGTGCTTGCGGCGACAGCTGCAGGGTCTCAATCGCGCTTTGCTTCAGCGCACGACCGCGTCCCTCGATCTCCGCATCGCCACTCTCGGGCTCATCGATATATTGCACCCGTGCAACCGCGAATGGATGGCCGGTCAGGAACTCGGTGACCCGAAACCGACGCAAGCCTCTGACAACTGCCTGATGCGAGCCGTCAGGGCCGGTGAGGTAGCGCAACACATCGGTACTTGTGCCCACCCAGTGGACGTCATCCGGGCCCTGCTCGTCCACATCGGACTTGCTCTGCAGCAGCACGCCCAGCGGCTGCTCGAGGCGAATCACTTCCTGCACCGCGGCCTGCGACCGCGGGCGACCGATGGTTATCGGGAAAATCGTGCCGGGAAACATCACGACATTGCGGAATCTCCAGGCGGCGAATCGAATGACCAGGACTTACCAGCGGAAGCGGCCGGGATCCTCTCACGATGAGTACGCCGGGCTCGTTCAATATTTGCATCCGCTCGGCGGTCACGCCCGGCATCGCGATGACGACGACGATTCGTTCTCGTCCTCGAACACGTCCACTGGCGGCTCCCATGCCGCGGGCATGCTCCTCGACGCAGTGGGGCGAAAGAACCGACGCTGCAGCCTCTCGGCCTGGCTTGAGAGCTCACACGCCTGTGCCCAGATCCAGCGCCTGGCTCATGCTGAGTTCTTTGTATCAGTGGTTGCGTGATCGTTGCCGAACACCAGTTTGAGGAGCCTGGCCCACTGTGCGTCGGTCGGCTCTGCCACCGCATCGACCGCATGCGCGGCGTGCGGATCGATGGCGCCCTGCGCATCGAATA
>JBBRID010000544.1:0-1762 GCA_038221635.1 Burkholderiales bacterium | reverse complement strand
CAACACGCCGGCACCGGCCAGCGCACCGAACAGCACGGCGCTGATCACGCTGCCCGACCGTTCGGCCGCCGCGGCCATGTCGAATCGGATGAAGTGCCTGGCGGCCTGCTGTGCGTGCCGTAGCAGTTGTTCGCTGTCGACACGACCATCGCCCATCGCCGATTTTTCAGCGATCGAATAGACCCGGTGGGTCGATGCGATCAATGTGGTGCGGTCGCTGGTCACCAACCCGCGCTGCACCGCGCGGCCGGCTTCCATCAGCTCGGACGCCAGCACCACGTCGACATCGCCCGGCAGTGGCATCAGCGCGAAAACCGGTTTGCGCCCAGCCGCCTCGGCCAGGTCTGCCGGAAACAATTCGACGTAATAAATCGTCGCGCCGGTTCGCTGCGCGACGCCCGGCACCGACGTCGTCTGGGCCAGGTAGCCATTGCGTTCACCGAGATCGACGATCCAGTCGGCCAGCACACCCCCGCCCTCGCCGCCCATCGCGAGAATGGCCAGCTTGATCGGTTGCGGCGAAGACAGGGTGGTGGCCACGGGGTGTTTGATGGTGTTCAAAAGGCGAAGCGATCGCGCCGGCGCGAATCGGCGCGCTGGATCCGGCCGATCAACGCGCCACGGAACTTCTCGCGAAACCGATCCCAGCTGCTCGGGTTGCTGACGATCTGAGCCTTGTAGAACGACGGGCACAACACCGCCGCGTGCGAGACATCGCCACAATTGCCACAACCGACGCAGCTGTCGAGCACGGTGGCAACGGGATCGCTGCGCAGCGGATCCGGGTTGGTCTTGATCGACAGAGACGGACAGCCCGAAAGCCGGATGCAGGAGTGGTCGCCGGTGCAGGTGTCGGCGTCGACGCCGAACTTGTCGCGCACCATCCGTTTGCCGTCGGCGATGGCCTGGCGCACCAGTGGCTTCTCGCGGCGCTGCTTGTTCAGCATGCACTCGGACTGCGCGATCAGTACCTTCGGGCCCTTCTCGGTGGTGGTCAGCGCCTCGCGCAGGCTGTCGCGCATCGCGGCGATGTCGTAGGTGCGACGGATCGTGCGCACCCACTTGACGCCCACGCCGCGCACTGCCTGCTCGATGGCATGTCCGGTGCTTCGCGTCGCATTGGGCGCCTTCGACGACGGTATGTCCTGCCCGCCGGTGGCCGATGTGTAGTTGTTGTCGACAATCACGGTCAGGTTGTCGTTGCGGTTGAACACCGCATTGGCAATGCCGCTGGTCAGCCCGTTGTGCCAGAACCCGCCATCGCCCATCATGGCGATCACGCGCTTGCCGGCCTGCACGTTCAGAGCTGCCGCACCGGCCGAGCCCAGGCCGTAACCCATGGTCGTGTTGCCGAGATTGAACGGCGGCAGGATCGAGAACAGGTGGCAACCGATGTCGGCGCTGATGTGATGCGGCCCCAGTTCGCGCTCGACCAGTTTGATCGCGCTGAAGATCGGGCGCTCCGGACAGCCGGTACAAAAGCCCGGCGGCCGGGCGTGGACGCTTTGTTCCACCGGCCGCGTTTCTTCGACCGCAGCCACAACCAGCGGCACGACCTTGCGGACCACTGGTCGGGGCGTCAACCGGTGATAACGCTCGAAAAACTTGCGAGCCCCTTTCATCACCTCGACCGCGGTGTATTCACCAGCCACTGGCAACATGTCCTTGCCGTGCAACTGCGCCGTGCAACCAGCCTGCCGCAGAATGGCAGCCAGATTCTGCTCGACGAAGTTCGGCTGCCCCTCCTCGACCAGCAGCAACG
>JBBRID010000543.1:0-1764 GCA_038221635.1 Burkholderiales bacterium | reverse complement strand
GTTCTGCGTAAGTAAAGGAAGGAGACGCGGCCGTTCAGGCCCGCGTCGGAGGGACATGGAGCAGAACAGGGCAGCCCACCACGGTGCGCTCGCTCATGGTGCCGACCATCTCCAAGCGAATGCCAAATGAATCGGTGCTGTCAGTCGCCCGATTGCCACTCTCTGCGCAACAATGAGAACTGCAGCATGTCGTGGTGCCGCCCTCCCCAGAAACCGATCTCGCGCAGTCTGCCTTCCTCGACGAAACCCAGTTTTCGCGCCAACTTGATGGATCGCTCGTTGTCAGGATGGATCTGCGCATCGATGCGGTTGACGTGCATGTGCTCGAAGCCCCAGTCCAGGACAGCCTGCAGCGCCTCGGTCATCAGTCCGCTACCGGTTGCTTCGGGAACGAGCTCATACCCAACGGTGCATTTGCGCCATAGCCGGTTCCAGCTGAACAGGCCGCAACTGCCGACCAGGCCTTCGCGTTCCTTCAATTCCAGCCCCCACCGCGTTCCTGGATTGACCAGATTGCGCCAGCTGGCGAACGTCCTGATCAGCATCAGCGCCGCGGTTTCGTCGGCCAGCGGGTCGCTGCCGAACCAGCGCATCACTTGTGCGTTGCCCTGGATCGCGAACAGCGCCGGCGCGTCTGCATCGACGATCTCACGCAGCCACAGCCGCTCGGTGGCGAGTGCAGGGAATGCCGTCAGATCGGTCATCGCGCCAGTCTTCTGTGGGACGCGCCTTCAGCGCATTAGTCGGCTGCCGCCGCAAATCGTGGCGAAGGGAACACCAGTTGCAGATGGCGGAGAACCAAAACAGTGCGAATAAAAAGTCCTTGTGAATCAATCACTTAGGATGCGTTTCTTGAGAGGCGCGATAGCAACCATGCAACCATGCAACCATGGCAGGCAACGACCCCATCGCGCTTGAAGGCGCTCCCACAAAATGCACCGACCGCGAAACGAATTACCTTCAGACCCCGACCGAATCGAAGCCTGAGTAGGCGTCGCGCAGCCAGACCTTGACGCGCTGGCGGTCCATCATGCCGAGGCCTGTGCTGTGCTTGTCCGCCGACTGACTGGCTGCCCAGAAGCTGCTGCTGGTGGCATCGATCTTTTGCATCACCGCATCGTTCAGGTGTTTGACGGACATCATCCGGGCGCCCAGCGCCTTTGCTTTTTCGAACGCCGGCGACTCGTCGAGCAGACGGAAATCGTCGCCGCGCAAGTGGTTGCGCACCAGGATGTGCGAGAGCCGATCGCCATAGGCGTCGAGCAACTTGCCGAGCAGATCGACCGAATCACGGCCGCTGTCCATCACGTGCCAATAAGTCAGGCCGATTTCGTTGTCGGCGGCGACCTCAAGCACGCCCGATTCATCGATCCAGCGCTGCAGCGGCTCGTGTGTCTGGGCCGCCAGGTCGACCAGGATCCGTCGGTCGGGCTCCTCGGTCGCAGCCTCGATGATGTGATCGAGCATTTCGTAGCGGTCGACATGTACCGGTGAGGCGTAGCCGGAGTAGAACCGCATCAGCGCGCCGTGTGAACGATCGGTATCGAAGCCGAGGAAGGGGATCGATCGATCAATCATGTACTGCGCGAGCAGCCGGGCGACAAGGGATTTGCCGACTCCGCCTTTTTCTCCGCCGATCAGGTGGATTCGTGCCATCGTGGGTCCCGTTGAGAAAAGGTTGGAATGCGCATGGCTCGGTGCAAATTGCGTGCCGAACCTCGCGCCGCGGTCAGTCGGCCGGCGGGTCGAGCCGAGCGGTGGTTG
>JBBRID010000542.1:0-1838 GCA_038221635.1 Burkholderiales bacterium | reverse complement strand
TTGATCTCGTCCTCGAGACTTCCGCGGCGGGTCTCGAGCGACCGTCCGATCTCGGCTTCGGTGCCCACGCCAGCGATGCCGCTCTGTCGCTCGGCAGACAGCGCAACCAGCGGGGCGCCCGCCGCAACCTTTTCGCCTTCCTGGTGAAAGACCTTGGTCACGACACCTTGTTGCGGAGCGAACACCTGTGCCAGCCCCTTGTCGGGCACCAACCAACCGGTGACGTTGGCTTTGCGAGTAAATTCGCCGAAAGCCAGCAGCGAGACGATGGCCGCGACAGCCAGCAGCGCCAGCGCCGCGAACAGGCGATGTGATGGGCGCGGCGTCAGCAGCACCGGGCCGAGCCACTGGCTGCGACGGGCTTCGATGACTTCGGATCGGAACAGTGGTTGCGCGCCTGATGTCGTCAACGCCGAAGAGCTTGCGCGGCTCGCGTCACTCGACAGCTCGGACGGCCTGGCGCTGACCAGATCGGTCGCTGGACCGCTCGCAGCGGCCGGGTCTGCGGGGTCACCAGAGCGAGGTCGTGTCGATCCTGAACTGACCCCGCCCCTTTCCCCGTCCTGAGGGGGATCCGCTCGATGCTCGTCGTTCATCAATTGATCGGTAGGTCGGCGCTGCGCATGCTCAGGCGCACTATGCCGGATCGACTGCTTGAAAAGGAGAGGCTTTGAGCACTACCACGGGCGTTGCATTGGCGGCTTCGCTGAACGAAATTCATTTGATTGGTGTTCCGCCGCTTGCAGATTTTGTCGACAATGTGGAAGGCCGGGCTGTCGTTGGACACGAAATCGAATCATCGGTGTTGATCAACCGATGGTGGAGGCCGCGATGCATTATCAACGGCTTGAAAAATGCGAAGTCCTGCAAGCAGACGGGTAAACAAGCGCCGATTTGATTGACCCGGCAGGCGTGGCCTGTGAATGGAAGAATGAGAACTTACTGCCGTCAGAACAAAAGGCGGCCGTCCGACTGGAGAGCTGAACGTGGATACATTGCTGACCGACCTTCCAACTCTGGAAGCCGATGCGCTGGATTGGGCCAAGACGTACGTGCCGGTGGATGCTGTCCAGCAGATCCGTAATACCGACTGGGCGCGGACATTTCGCCTGGACGGCGCGTCGACAAGCGCCTATTTGAAAATAGTGCCCGGCAACCGGGCGCAGCAGCTGGGGCATATGCGCGATATCGCGGCGCGTTTTCCCAACTATGTTCCGCGCGTTCTTGCTGTCGACTCGAATCGTGGCTGGTTGCTCACCGCCAAACACGACGGCAACGATCTCGACGACGACGAACCCGAGTCGCAGCTCGGTGCACTGGTGGACGGCCTGGCCAGGATCCAGACGCTAGCCATGAAGGACTCCGGGTTTTTGGCTGGGTTGGAACGTTTCGATCCGGCGCAGATGCCGGGTCAATTGCTCCATTTTCTCGAACTCGATGCGCGCGCGAAGGGCAGCGCGACCCCGCCGCTGGGTGCGTCGCAATTCATCGGCGTCGCCGCTGCGAAGCGCTATCTGCGCTTGTTGCAACCCAGGCTGAAACTGCTGAGCGACCACATCAGCGGCTCGCGACTTCTGCCGGCAACCCTGATCCATGGCGACCTGCATTCGGGCAATGCAGCGGTCAGGGATGACGGAGGCTGCATCCTGCTCGACTGGGACGAATGTGCGGTTGGCCCTGCGGGCAGCTGCCTGCACGGCCTGTTCGACGGCTCCACCATGCCCGCAATCCTGCTATCGCGGTGGGCAAAAACTGGCGCACCGGTGGACACGCCTGAGGGGCGCCTGCTGGCCACCTATGTCGCACGACTGGCGGATGGTGGCTATGCCAGCCGCGAT
>JBBRID010000541.1:0-1875 GCA_038221635.1 Burkholderiales bacterium | reverse complement strand
TCAGCATCTCGGACCGGCAGCGCACTGGCTACTCGACAACGCAGCCTTGCTCGAGCAGCAGATCGAAGCCATTCACCGCGGTCTGCCACGGAGTTTCTTCAGGTTGCTGCCGCGCCTGCGCGACGAGCCTCTCGCCGGTTTGCCGAGAATCTACAGCGTGGCCTGGGCGTGGGTTGCCCATACCGACAGCAGCCTTGACACGCGCCTGCTCAAAGCCTACCTGCGAGCCTATCAACAAGTTCGCGAATTGACGCTGGCCGAACTATGGGCCATGCCCAGCACCTTGCGTGTGGTGCTGCTCGAAAATCTGCGCCGGCTCGCCGAGCGAATTGCGCTGACCCAGGCGGCACGCGATGCTGCGCATCGCTGGATCGAACTTCCCGAAGAAGAGCGCTCGCTGGGTGCGCTCGAGACGCTCGACGCTGCACTGCTGGGACGCGGTGTTGCCGAGCCGTTCCGGCTGCAATTGCAGCAGCGCGAGGATGAATTGCCGGTCGCCGCCGGACACGAGCTGGCGGTCTGGCTGGCGCAACGCCTGCCCGATGTGGGCGCGGCCCTGACCCATCAGCAGAACGAGAACACCGAGGATCACCAGAGCATCCGCAATGCGATCACGACGCTGCGCAGTCTGGATCGGATCGACTGGCGCCGCATCGTCGCAGCGACCAACGGCGCCATGCGGGCGCTGGCTCGGTCGCCGGTGTTTGCCGCCGAGCGCGAAGACACCCAAGACCAGAGCCTGCATGCGGTTGAACGTCTGGCACGCCAGTCCGGCGTCGCGGAATCTCAGGTTGCCGAGGTGCTGGTAGACCTCGCCGCCGCCTGCGCCAACGGTGACGGCAACCAGCGCCAGGCCGCCCTGGCGTATTGGTACGACGGCCCCGGCAAGGCGGCGTTGCGGCGCGCGGTCGGACTGAAGCCGCGCCGCTGGCAAGGTTTCGGCAGTCCGACATGGCACCGCGGGACGGCTCTGATCTATCTGAGTGCCCTCACGCTGTTGAGCCTTGCGGCGGTCTCTGCCGCGCTTCACCAGCACGGCGCACCAGCAGCGTCGACGTGGCTGCTTGCATTGGCCGGAGTGCTGATGATGGGGCCGGCGAGCGAGGCCGTGGTAGCGGTGGTGAACCGGCTGATCAGCGAATCGGGTCAGCCGACCCGATTGCCGCGCATGGCGTTCAAAAATGGCATACCCGCCGAGAATCGCGCATTGGTGGTAATTCCGGCGATGTTGTCGAATCCTACCGCCATCACCGCACTGGCCGCGCAACTCGAGCAACACGCGATTGCCAACCCCGAAACGCACGCGCAATTTGCTTTGCTTAGCGATTGGGCCGATGCCACGACCCGGCTGCTCGGCGAAGATCAGATCCTGCTCGACATCACGGCCGATGCGATCAATGCTCTGAACCGCAAGTATCCGACTGATACCGGCGCGCCAGAACGGTTCCTGCTTCTGCATCGCTTGCGCACTTGGTCGGAATCGGAGCAGCGCTGGATCGGCTGGGAACGCAAGCGCGGGAAACTGGAACAACTGGTCCGCGCGCTGAGAGAGCCCGACGTGTTTCCGTTTCTCGCCCTCGGCGAAATCTCCGAGCCCGCGCCCGGTATCCGATACATCGTCACGCTCGACGCCGATACCGACATGCCGCCAGGTCGATTGCGCGCCCTGGTCGGCGTCGCTGCACATCCGCTGAATCAGCCGCAGTTCGATGCCGGGCGCCAGCGCGTCGTTGCCGGCTACGCCATTCTGCAGCCACGGGTCGTCACTCCATTGCCTGAGCCGGAAACGGTGACCTGGTTTCACCACCTGTTCTCTGGCCAGTGCGGGATCGACCCCTACAGCGCTGCCAGTTCCGAGGTCTACCAGGATTTGTT
>JBBRID010000540.1:0-1910 GCA_038221635.1 Burkholderiales bacterium | reverse complement strand
AAAGCTTGCGTCGCAGCAAACGCGGCATGAATGGCAGGATCATTCCGATACCGACGATCATGATGCCAAGCGTCCATAACAGACCCAACGCCTCGGCTTCATCGGTGCTGCCCAGGGCCTTGCCCAGCGCGCAGTCGAGTGCCGGGCAAGCGTCGTTGAAGACGCGATTGATCAGCGCGAGCACGAGCATCAGCAGCAGCCCGCAAGCTGCACCGAACGCGGCGCGCAGCAGGATACCGGAAGCATTCAGCGGCCCCTGCCGCCAGCGCGAACCCCGGCCGCGCTTGCCGGTGATCAGGTCGTCGAGCAAGTCGTCCATGTCTTCGTCGAAGTGCGCGCTGCGCAACGCGAAGCCATTGATCTTCGGCAAACCGGCCAGATCCGGCGGCAACTCGCGCGCGGTCGGCATCGGGGTGCCATCGAGCAGGATCGGAACCACCTTGCAAGCGCTGGACAAAGCCATGCTTGTTTCGCGGCGAACCACATCGCCGTCAGCGAAGATCCGGGCGGCAGTCGGGTCCTTGGCCGGGCCTGTCCATTGGGAGCCGATCAGGACAAATACGTGACTGGCCTGCGCCAAGGTTGCCTCGATCCGGTGCTCGAAGTTCTCGCCGATCTGGATGCCGTCGACATCGAGAAAGACCTCGTCGACGACTGATACGGCGTCCAGGAACTGGGCCATCCGACCCGCCGTCACCTGACTGTCGGCGCGGCGGTAAGAGAGGAAAATTTTCATCGGATCGATTGACGATCAGAGCAGTCTGGCTTTCATCAGGTGCACCAATGCACCCAGTCTGCCGCTCGGAGCAATGAACCGGGCATCGCCGTCGGCAGGACCTTTGCGGAACTCATAGACGGCCGCGATCACCTTGTATTGCCAACTCAACGGTATCTGCGCAAAAGCCGGCGGCAAGGCCGGTGTGCCGGCCTCGGCCAGCCGGCGCAGGACACCCTCGCTGGGCGCTGCGGTCGGGGCACCGATGGCTTGGTCCGAGACGACGATGACGATCTGGCGGTAGTACCCGGGCGGGGCATGAAACAACCGCACCAGAAAGCTGGTGAGGCTGAATTCAGGCTGCTGGCTGGGTGGTGCGAAACCGTCGGCGCCGCTCATGCGCGTGCCATCGGCTTCGATGTGTTCGAGGTCAAGGATGATCGCAAAACCGTTGCAGCCGACGCCGAGACGGGTCGACTGGTGATAGCCGGCAGCGGAGATCGCGCCGCTCAGCACGCGGTCGAGGTCCAGCAGCGATTTTTGGCCGGTTCCCGCCGGAAAGAGTTGAGCGACCGATATCTGGGTGAATACGCTGGGCTGCGGCGGGTTTGGCCAGGGGAAGGCGACCATCTTCGCGCTGGCGCAAGTTGCAACCGGGTTCATCGGCACGCCGACGGGCGGCAGTGCGGCAGCCGGCGCGGCTGCCGGGGGAGGCGGGGACGGCGGTGGTGCGGGTGCCGGTGAAGCGTGTGAAGGTGCAGGTGCAGGTGCCACATCGCCAGCATCGGGGCCTGGAGACATCACCACGGGCTCGTCCG
Organism: Burkholderiales bacterium; assembly: GCA_038221635.1. Classification (GTDB taxonomy): domain Bacteria; phylum Pseudomonadota; class Gammaproteobacteria; order Burkholderiales; family Burkholderiaceae_C; genus Ideonella_A. The sequence goes on along the minus strand of JBBRID010000540.1, from coordinate 377 downwards.
ATCCGGGGCTGTCGGCTGAACTCGGCGCCTGGCTGCATGCGGTGATCAATGCCAGCAACGAAAGAGCCTGGGCGGTCGACCGGAACTTGCGCATGAGAAAGCTGAACATCGCACCCTCCTGAGGACCTTACATTGACAGGAAATGTCCATGTCTGGGGTCACTGCGGCCCGCCAGCAGATCGAGATAACAGGCCTCGATTGCTTGGGGGCCGTGGCCGCGCGTGACCTGAATCCAGGGGTTGGCACTGTGAGCGACCGGTTGCATGAATGCCGACCAGGCTGATCCGATGCGGGCCTGCAGCTCCGGCGCACCCCAATCAGCGCTGCGCTGCTTGATTCGTGCCGGCGCAAAAAACAGCACCGGCCGCGGTCCCGGC
>JBBRID010000539.1:0-1936 GCA_038221635.1 Burkholderiales bacterium | reverse complement strand
TTGATTCGAACGGTTCCGAAGCCGCCGGCATGGAAATAGTGAAGGTCCGATCCGCAGATGCCACCAAAGCCGACCCGCACCAGCACCTGACCCGGCGCAAGGTCGCCGGCGATGTCCTGGTCGACAACCCGAAGATCGTCGGGCGCATGGATCACCAGGCAACTGCAGCGCAGGCGCATCGGGCGGCCCTCGGGATTGTCGAAATCGGCAGACGTTGCGGTCAGATTCATCGGAGCATCTCAAAGTGGTTTTCGCATTCGCATTCGCAGTCAGAAGCGGCCAGCCAAGCTTGCGCGAACCGATTGTGGTGCAAAGACGTACGGTCGACGAAGCCGGAAAAAACCCTGTGAACAGGCGCTCCGTATAGGATGACGGCCACCCCAACCGCGGTTGCCAATCCAGCATGAGCACCTTGCCCGCCTTGAACACCAGCGCCCTGTTCGACCTGTCGGGCCGAACCGCCCTGATCACTGGCTCGAGCAAAGGCATCGGACTGGCACTGGCCCGGGCACTGGCATCCGCCGGCGCGCGTGTGGTGCTGAATGCACGCGATGCCGAGCGCCTGGCCCGCGCGCGCGACAGCTTGGTGCAAGAAGGATTTGACGTCGAGGTGTCTGTTTTCGACGTCACCGATGCTGCGGCGGTGGAGCAGGCCGTGGCCGATGTCGAGCAACGGATCGGCGCCATCGACATTCTCGTCAACAACGCCGGCATGCAGCACCGCGGCCCCTTTGCCGAGTTTCCAATCGACGCCTGGTATCGCCTGTCGGCAACCAACATCGACAGTGTCTTTCTGGTCGGGCGTGCGGTGGCGCAGCGCATGATTGCGCGCCGCAGCGGCAAGATCATCAATGTCTGCTCGGTGCAAAGCGAACTGGCGCGCCCGGGCATCGCACCGTATACCGCCACCAAAGGCGCGGTGAAGATGCTGACCAAGGGCATGGCGGTCGACCTCGGCGCCTACGGCATCCAGGTCAACGGCCTTGGCCCGGGCTACTTCAAGACCGAGCTCACTGAGGCGCTGGTGGCCGACGAAACCTTCACCGCATGGCTCGGCAAGCGCACGCCGGCCGGCCGTTGGGGCGACGTACACGAGCTGGCCGGTGCAGCGATATTCCTGGCGTCGGATGCATCGAGCTTCGTCAACGGCCACATCCTGTACGTCGACGGCGGCATCACCGCGGGGCTTTGACATGCCGCGTCCCAAAGCGGTGGTCGTGATGGGAGTCAGCGGCTGCGGCAAATCCGTGGTGGGGGAAGCATTGGCCAAAGGCCTCGGCGGCGTCGCCATCGACGGCGACGATCTGCATTCGGCCGATGCCGTCGCCAAGATGCGCGCCGGCATCGCTTTGAACGACGGCGACCGCTGGCCGTGGCTCGACCGGATCGGTGCCGCGCTGCGCAACAGCGAAGCCATCGCCGTCGTGGCCTGCTCGGCACTGAAACGCAGCTACCGAGATCGCCTGCGCAGCGCCTGCCCGGGCCTGCGTTTTGTCTTTCTCGATGGAGACGCCGCCGTCATCGAGCCACGCCTGCGGGCCCGCCAGGGGCACTACATGCCTGCATCGCTGCTGCAAAGCCAGCTGCAGGCGCTGGAGCGGCCGGAGGCCGATGAGGGCGATGTGGTTCGCATCGACATTGATCAGCCGCTGGCGATGGTGATCGCGTCAAGCCAAGGCGCGGTTGGGGGCTGTCCAGCCGCCCGGGATGACGGGTCCCATTGATCACTGAGAAGAAGCCGGGAATGAACCGTCGTGTTCTGGCTCGGTACGTTGCATAAGTGGCGTGCCGATCGGCCATCCACCGTTCCTCGAGCGACGCCTTGACGAGCAACACGGTCAGCAGTGCAGCCACGGCCAGCTTGGGGTGCCGAATCCACCGATAGGGCCCACCGTCCACAAGCCTCCCGCCGTCACGCGGGGTCGGTCGGATGTTG
>JBBRID010000538.1:0-1956 GCA_038221635.1 Burkholderiales bacterium | reverse complement strand
CTATTCGACCGCACCACACGCCGGGTCGAGTTGACTGATGCCGGACGGCGCTACTTCGAGCGCTGCGGTGATCTGGTCGACCAGGCTCGCCTGGCGCAGGAAGCGCTGCGCGAATCCGCCGCAGGCCCGACGGGACACGTAAGCGTGTCGATGCCGGTGGACATGGGCGTCAACCATGTCGGCCCGCTGTTGCCTGAATTCACGCGCCGCTATCCGGGCATCACCTTCGAACTCGATCTATCGCCCAGCCGCCGCGATCTGGTGGGCGAGCATGTCGATGTGGCCCTCCGCATAGGCGCCGTGAAGGGAGATCAGCTGGTCGTGCGCCGTATCGGCACGGTCGAGATGCTGATGTTCGCTGCACCGACCTACCTGGAGCGGCATGGCGAGCCGCAGCAGCCGGCCGACCTGGTCGAGCACGAGTGCCTCAACCTTCCTGCGCCGGGGCGCGAGGCGCGATGGCGCCTTCAGCGTGACGGCGCCGTCATGGAGGTCACGGTGCGTGGTCGCCTTGCCACCAACAATCAGGGACTGATGCGCCTGCTCGCCGAGCGCGGATTGGGCATCGCGGTGCTGTCGCATGCGCTGGCGCGAGATGCGGTGAATGCAGGGCGGCTGGTGCAGGTGCTGCAGGGGTGGACCTTGCCGCCGTTACCCGTGCACGCCGTGATGTCGTCGCGGCTGCAGCCAGCCAGCGTGCGAGCCTTCGTCGACTTCCTCGCGGCGCGTCTGTCCTTGGCTTGACTGGAGGTGGCGCCGGAATTCTGAACAGCGGGATAAGTGGAAGCTCTGCGGCATCAACCCGCATTAACCCTGCATTAACCCAGGCCTGAGGCCTGAGAATGGGGGATTAACATGAATTGCCATGAGCGGTGCGCCATGACCGAGAACGCCGATCCCGCCGACCGAGAAACCTACGAGGGCGACTTTTCCGGCGATCGCGCTGTCCGCCGACTGCGCATCGGACATGACTCGTCGAAGATTCGCGACGCCAGGGCCGGTCTTGCCTGGTGTCGAGATGTCGTTGCCGTTGACAAGCACGACGTAATAGCCTTGCTCTGCCAATTTGGCGCTGTAGTTTCGATACAGCGCAGGACCGGACTGCCCGCTGACGGCCATGACGATGGAACCTTTGCCCGAGGCGGGCGCGAAAATTTCGCGCCCCGGTGTCTAACGCACGCGAACTTCACCTATCGATTTCATAGTTGAGTGCCGGTGATGTAAGTCTTTGAGATTGCCTTCGAACTACTGAACCACGCTCATGAGGAGTACGAATCGCTCCAGGATGTTCATACCTATGTTCAGGCAGCCGGCCAAGCCAACGGGTGCGTGCCGGGTGGCACCGACGGGCGGGTCCAGGCCGGCGGCGTGGCCGACAGTTGGGCCGCATGGCGCAGCGCCGTCAGCCGGCCGAAGCCGCTGTCGGTGGTTTCGAGGTAGGGGCCGAAGTCGGGCTTGGGCGCGCTGAAGCCATCGGCCACGCGGCTCAGCATCCGCAGCCAGTGGCCGGTGGCTGCCAGCGACACCTGCACGTGCCAGCTGCCGCCTTCGTGCTGCTGGCGCAGCAGCGCGGCGCAGGCGGCCAGCGCCATCAATTGCCCCGAGGCATGGTCCAGGATCTGCATCGGCAACGCGCGCGCGGCCCCGCTGCCGAAGCCCTGGGCCTCGGCCATGTTGAAGCCGCTGGCCGTCTGCACCAGCGAATCGAAACCGCGCCGACCCGCCCATGGGCCGGTAGGCCCGTAGGCCGACAGCGAAACGACAACGATGCCAGGGTGCGATTGCGCCAGCGCTTGCGCGCCGTAGCCCAGACCCTGCAGCCCGCCCGGCCGGTAGCCCTGCACGAAGACCTGCGCCTCGCGCAGCACACGCTCGAAAGCGTCGCGATCGACGGCAGCGTGCAGATCGGCCAGCGCCGACAGCTTGCCGCGGCTGGTTTCGGCGAGGGCCTCGATG
>JBBRID010000537.1:0-1958 GCA_038221635.1 Burkholderiales bacterium | reverse complement strand
GCAACACTCGCACCGCCTCGATGCGCAAGACCGCCCGGGCGCTGGAAGCCTTGCACGCCGCGTCGCCGCCAGTCCAGTCGACCGCGGGGCCAATCATGTCCATGCTGAATTCCTGATCGCGGAAAACTGTCAGGCCTTCCTTCAGGCTCAGCTGGAACCAGTCGCGACAGGTGATGCGGTTGCCGGTCCAGTTGTGGAAATATTCGTGACCGACCACGCTTTCGATGCCCGAGAAATCGTCGTCGGTTGCGGTCGATGCAGTGGCCAGCACGTATTTCGTGTTGAAGATGTTGAGGCCCTTGTTCTCCATCGCGCCCATGTTGAAATCGCCGACGGCGACGATCATGAAACGCTCCAGATCGAGCGGCAGATTGAATCGCGCCTCGTCCCAGATCACGCTGGCGATCAGCGAATTCATCGCGTGCTCGGTCTTGTCGAGGTCACCGCGACGCACGAAGACTTGCAACAGGTGGTCCTTGCCGCCGCGGCTGCGGATGTGCTGCTCGCGCGCCACCAGATCGGCAGCAACCAGCGCAAACAAGTAACTCGGCTTCGGAAATGGATCGTGCCACTTCGCGAAGTGTCGACCGCCGTCCAGATCGCCTTGCTCGACAAGATTGCCGTTCGACAAAAGCACCGGATAGCTCGCCTTGTTGGCGCGCAGGCAGACTCTGTAGATCGCCATCACGTCGGGACGATCGAGGAAATAGGTGATGCGCCTGAAGCCCTCGGCCTCGCACTGGGTGAAGAAGCCACCGCCCGACGTGTACAGGCCCGACAGCTGGGTATTCTTGGCTGGCGCACAGGTATTACGGATCTCCAGACTGAACGGGCCGGTGGGCAGCGACTGCACGCTGTCGATCACCAGCATCTCGGCCTCGTGCCGGAACGACACGCTTTCGCCGTTGACCTGCACCCGCATCAGGTTCAATCCCTCGCCATGCAGCCGCAACGGCTGCGCGTCGACTGCCTCGTTGCGCTCGATCTGCATCTTGTTGATCACCAGCGTCTTCACCGGATCCAGATCGAACGCCAGATCGACCGACCGAATGAAATACGCCGGCGCCACATAGTCTTCGCGCCGGATGACCGTCGCTGCGCCCTCTCTCATCATCATCTCCTTCTGTTTTTCTATGTGCCCGATGGCAAGGACCTTAAGCGAGCGAAGCGAAGCGCCAGATCAAGCAACGCCCGCGGATCCGGCTCTGCCGGTCCGCCAGGCGGCGCACCTTGGGGGCAGGAGCGCAGCGACTGGGGGGCACCATCTATATGCCTTGTTTCAGGCTCGCTTCAATAAACCCATCCAGATCGCCGTCCAGCACTTTCTGCGTCGCCGAGACCTCGTAACCCGTGCGCAGATCCTTGATTCGGCTGTTGTCCAGCACGTAGCTTCGGATCTGGTGGCCCCAGCCGACGTCGGTCTTGGTGTCTTCGAGCTTCTGCTGTTCTTCCTGGCGCTTGCGCAACTCGTGGTCGTACAAGCGCGAGCGCAGGCGTTTCCACGCCACGTCGCGGTTGCTGTGCTGGCTGCGCCCGTCCTGGCACTGCACGACGATGCCGGTCGGGAGGTGCGTCAGCCGCACCGCCGAATCGGTCTTGTTGATGTGCTGGCCACCGGCACCGCTGGCGCGGAAGGTATCGGTGCGAACGTCCGACGGGTTGATGTCGATCTCGATCGAATCATCGACTTCCGGATAGACGAACAGCGACGCGAAACTGGTGTGCCGCCCGCCCGACGAATCGAACGGGCTCTTGTGCACCAGGCGGTGCACACCGGTCTCGGTGCGCAGCAGGCCGAATGCGTAGTCACCTTCGACCTTGATCGTGGCGCTCTTGATGCCGGCAATGTCGCCGGCGGAGTCGTCGTCCAGCGTCGTCTTGAAGCCCTTGCGCTCGGCGTACTTCAAGTACTGGCGCAGCAGCATGCTGGCCCAGTCGCAGGCTTCGGTGCCGCCGGC
>JBBRID010000536.1:0-2020 GCA_038221635.1 Burkholderiales bacterium | reverse complement strand
ACCATCGCGCACAACTCCTTCACCTGGCGGTCGAACACGCCATAGGTCGACGGGTAGGTGATCATCACCGCGGCCAGTTCAGCCTTGTGCTTCAGGCACTTGACCTCGAGATCGACCAGGTCGACATTGCCTTCGTCGTCACATTTGACGACCACCACCCGCATGCCCGCCATTTGCGCGCTGGCGGGGTTGGTGCCGTGCGCCGATTCCGGAATCAGGCAGACCGTGCGCGCAGCGTCACCACGTGATTCATGCCAGGCCTTGATGGCCAGCAGGCCGGCGTATTCGCCCTGCGAGCCGGCATTGGGTTGCAGGCTGATGCCGGCATAGCCGGTGGCCTGACACAGCCAGTCGCGCAGTTGTTGATCGAGCAGCGCATAACCCTGCAACTGATCGGCCGGCGCGAACGGATGGATCTGCGCAAACTCGGGCCAGGTGATCGGAATCATCTCGCTGGTCGCGTTCAGCTTCATCGTGCAGGAGCCGAGCGGGATCATCGAGCGGTCGAGCGCCAGATCCTTGTCGGACAGGCTGCGGATGTAGCGCAGCATCTGCGTTTCGCTGTGGTGTCGGTTAAATACAGGATGCGTCAGAAACGCGCTCTTGCGCTGTAGTGCGGGCGGAATCAGCGTCGCGATGCCCGATTCATGCGCGCTGATATCGGGTGTCGGCTGCCCATTGGCGAACAGGCCCAACAAGGCTGCCAGATCGCTGCGTGTGGTGGTCTCGTCGAGTGTGATGCCGACCGAATCGGCGCTGGCCGCGCGCAGGTTCATGCCGAACTCACGCGCAGCGGCGAGCACTTCATCGCGGCGGTCGGCCACGTCGACCTGCACGGTATCGAAGGCACGGTCGTGCAGCAGCTTGCAGCCGAGCTGCCGCAGCCCGTGCGCCAGGATCGCCGTATAGCTGGCAACACGCAGCGCAATCCGTTTCAGACCGGCCGGGCCGTGATAGACCGCATACATGCTCGCCACCACCGCCGGCAGAACCTGTGCGGTGCAGATGTTAGACGTGGCCTTCTCGCGACGAATGTGTTGTTCACGCGTCTGCAGTGCCAGTCGGTAGGCAGGGTTGCCGTGCACATCGACGCTGATGCCGACCAGCCGGCCCGGCATCGAGCGCTTGAAATCGTCGCGCGTGGCCAGGTAGGCCGCGTGGGGCCCGCCGTTGCCCATGGGCATGCCGAAACGCTGGCTGTTGCCGACCACGATGTCGGCCCCGAGCTCGCCTGGCGATACGAGCAGCGTCAGCGCCAGCAGATCGGCGGCGACGATTGCCAGGCCGCCATGGGCGTGCACGGCGTTGATGATCGGGCGCAGGTCGCGCACTTGGCCGTTCAGCCCCGGGTATTGCAGCAGCACCGCAAAAGTCGGGTCTTTCGCGACACTCGCCACGATGTCGTCGGCGTGTTCGCGAACGACCTCGATGCCGATCGGGCTTGCTCGGGTTTGCAGCACTTCCACAGTCTGCGGCAGCACATCGTGTGCAACGACGATGCGCGTCGCGCGGCTCTTGCCCATGCGCAGCGCCAGCGTCATCGCCTCGGCGGCGGCGGTGGCCTCGTCGAGCATCGACGCATTGGCGATCGCCATGCCGGTCAGGTCGGTCACCATGGTCTGAAAATTGACCAGTGCCTCCATCCGGCCCTGCGAAATCTCGGCTTGGTACGGGGTGTAGGCGGTATACCAGGCGGGGTTCTCGAGCACGTTGCGCAGGATCACGCCGGGTGTGTGAGTGCCGTGGTAGCCCTGGCCGAGGAAGCTTTTCAGCACCTGATTCTTAGCTGCAAGCGCGCGCAATTCGGCCAGCGCCTGCGCCTCGCTCAGCGCGGCGGGCAGCACCATCGGTTGGCTGCGAACGATCGATCGCGGCACGATGGCGTCGATCAGCGCACTGCGGCTGAAACCAGCCTTGTCGGGTGCAATCACCGCCAGCATCGGGGCTTCATCTTCGGGCGTGATGCCGATATGCCGGGCCACGAATTCATCGGCGGCTTCGAGTTCGGCGAGCGGCGGGT
>JBBRID010000535.1:0-2076 GCA_038221635.1 Burkholderiales bacterium | reverse complement strand
GCGGCGGTACCTGGCATGCAGCAAGGCGTCATTTGGCACCACGCGTCTGTTTGGCGCTGCGGTAGGTCCACCACGGCAGAACTCGCCGCAGCGACAACACCTCACCCGCCTGGTAGGCCTGGTAGCCGGGGATTTCTTCCAGCACGCGATGCCAGGCCGGCGACGCGAGGATGGCGCGCAGCGCTTTCACATGCGGATGCTGCAGGCCAGTGCTGCGCGCGACCAGAAAATAGTGCTCTTGCGCCAATTCGACGAAGCCCAGCCCGTGTGATCGCGCCGCCGCTTCGATGCCGAACGTGACATCAGCCCGTCCACTTGCCACTGCTTCGGCTGCCGCGTGATGGGATGACTCGGCCTGCGACTGTCCGGCCAGCGGATCGGTATCCAGGTTGGCGGCTGCCAGCAATTCATCGAGGACGACGCGGGTACCGCTGCCGCGCAGTCGGTTACAGAAGCGCAAGCCTTCGCGTGCCAGATCAGCCAGCTCCCCGATCGCCAGCGGATTGCCTGGAGCGACGATCAGCCCCTGCTTGCGTCGAGCAAATCCGATCAGTTTGTGTTTGCCGGGTTGCAACATCGGCCGATAGACCCGGGCCGTCGGCGAACGTCGCTGAGCGGTGATCAGCGCATGGAATCCGGCCAACAGGCAACGGCCGTCGTTCAATGCGGCCAGGGCGTCAATGCTGCCGGTGAACTGGATGTCGAGCAGCAGGCGATGCTCGGCTTGGGCCAGGTCGCGCAGCCGAGGCAGCGCATCGTCATGGCTGGTGGACATGGTGACGACGCCCGCGCTGTCGTCGAACGCGATGGCGAAGGCCCGCTCCAACTCGCTTCGCAAGGCCTCGATCTGCGGCGCCAACCTGGCTTGAGCGCGGCGTTCGGCCCACAACAGCTTTTCGCCAAACGGCGCGAGCAGTGCGGACTGGCCCTTGACCCAGATCACCAGCGTCTGCCCGAGTTCGAGCTCCCATCGTTTCAGCTCCCCCCAGACATGGCGGTAGGACAGGCCGAGCTTGCGAGCTGCGCCGGAGATCGATCCGGTGGCGTGGACGGCGGCCAGCATCGCCATCAACGGATGGTGCAGCGGCTGGTTGTCAGCTGCACGATGTTCGTTGCCGAGTTGATAAGCGAGGTGGACCTTGCGCATTGACCTGGGATTGTGGCGCCCACCCGCGTTGACGATCACCGACCAATCCGTTCGGTCACAGCAGGGCCTATGCAAGCGCCTACATATCGCCAATCCGGATGACGGCGCCGACAATTTGCGGAATCGGAGGCGATCTGCACCGCGTCCATGACGCGGTTCGCCCCCGAAGAAGCTGTCGCGCGAAGCGCACCAACTCAGGGTCCCGGCTCACCCGTGCGGGGCGTGATTCATACCTCAACCCCGATCTGTTCGACCGAGCATGAGACCCCCTGCGTCAACCTTATCTTTGCGGGCCGAGCGCCGGGCCAGGGCCACGCGGTGGCCCCTTCGTGGCCAGTCCAAGCCGGCCCGCGTCCCCTCGGGGGATCGACCGGCGTACCCGTCGGGCGAGGAGTTGACATGAGCGCATTTGCCGAGAGTGTGGCCATGGCAAGCCAATTGATTCTTGAAGGCGATGCCGCGCTGTTGCAGACGGTCGTTCTGTCGCTCTCAGTCAGTGCAGCAGCATGCGCCTGTGCCGCCGGTTTCGGCCTTTGCGGTGGCGCGTGGCTCGCGGTTGCGCGCTTTCCCGGGCACCGGCTCGTCCTGACGGCGCTCAATACGCTGCTTGCCTTGCCTTCGGTGGTGGTCGGACTGGTCGTGTATCTGCTGTTGTCGCGCAGCGGCCCGCTCGGGTCGCTGGGCCTGATGTTCACGCCGACGGCAATGGTGATCGCGCAGACCATTCTGGTGTTGCCGGTGGTCGCTGCGTTGTCGCGCCAACTCGTCGGCGACAGCCTGCGCGATGGTGGCGATCAATTGCGCTCGATGGGCGCCGGGCCGATGCTGTGCGCGTTGCTGATGCTGGTGCACGATCGCTGGGCGGTGATCACAGTGCTGTTGATCGCATTCGGCCGCGCGATTGCCGAGGTCGGCGCGGTGATGATCGT
>JBBRID010000534.1:0-2092 GCA_038221635.1 Burkholderiales bacterium | reverse complement strand
ATGGAAGACTGCGGCATCACCAAATCCGAGTTGATCGAGCGCTTCGGCGCACCGACGGCCGAACTGGTGGATGGCCTGACCAAACTCGACAAGCTGCAGTTCTCGACCCGCGAAGAGGGCCAGGCCGAGAGCTTTCGCAAGATGTTGCTGGCGATGGCACGCGATGTCCGTGTGATCCTGATCAAGCTGTCGGACCGGCTGCACAACATGCGAACGATGGATGCGATGGCGCCCGACAAGCGCGCGCGCATCGCCCGCGAGACACTCGACATCTATGCGCCGATCGCTCACCGCCTCGGCCTGAACCAGATCTATCGGGAACTGCAGGAACTGTCGTTCCAGTTTCTGCGCCCATGGCGGCACGCCGCGCTGAGCAAGGCAGTCGATACCGCGCGCGGTCATCGGCGCGATGTGGTCGCGCGGATCCAGCGCGAAGTCGAGCAGACCTTCGCGAAGCAAAAACAGGAGGTCGGGGTCCACGGCCGGGAAAAGACACTGTTCTCGATTTACCGGAAGATGCGCGAGAAACACCTGTCGTTTGCGCAGGTCAGCGACATCTTCGGCTTTCGCATCGTCGTCCAGGAGTTGTCCGAGTGTTATCTGGCGCTGGGCGTCCTGCACCAGCTCTACAAGCCGGTTCCGGGCCGCTTCAAGGACTACATCGCGATCCCGAAGGCCAACGGTTATCAATCGCTGCACACGACGCTGGTCAGCCCGCTCGGCACCGCGGTCGAATTCCAGATCCGCACCGAGGAAATGCATTCGGTGGCCGAAAGCGGCATCGCCGCCCATTGGATGTACAAGGGCAAGGGCGGGAACAAGCACGACCAGGAGGCCCAGCGGCTGGGCGCGATGTGGCTGCAGTCGCTGATGGACATTCAGCATGACAACAAGGATTCGGGCGAATTCCTGGAACACGTGCGCATCGACCTGTTTCCCGACGCGGTGTACGTGTTCACGCCGAAGTCGAAGATCCTGGCCCTGCCGCGCGGTGCGACGCCGGTCGACTTTGCCTACGCGATCCATTCTGACGTCGGGGATCATTGCGTGGCCTGTCGGGTCAACGGCGAGCCGGTGGCGCTGCGCACCGAACTGCACAGCGGCGACAACGTCGAGATCATCAGCACACCGAACGCCAAGCCCAACCCGGCGTGGTTGAATTTCGTGCGAACCGGCCGCGCCCGTTCACGCATTCGCCACTACCTGAAGACGATGGAGCAGGAAGAATCGCAGGAACTGGGAGTCAAGATGCTGGCCCAGGCCTTGCGCGCCGAAGGACTGAAGCTGCCAGGCGACGACGCACCCGAGTCGCAGGCGCTTTGGCACCAGTTGACCCGCTGGAGCGGCAACCGCAACCGCGAAGATTTGATGACCGATATCGGCCTCGGCCGCAAGATCGCTTCGATCGTTGCCAAACGCCTGGCTGCGCTGCTGACTGAACGCGGCGACAAACCTGATGCCGTGACCCTGACGCTCGGCCGTTTCGCCACCGACGACAGCCTGCCGACACAGGCGCTGGTCCAGATCGACGGCACCGAAGGCGCCACCGTTCAACTGGGAAGCTGCTGTCGACCGATTCCCGGCGACGCAGTGATCGGCCATCTGGGCCGCGGTGAAGGGCTGGTCGTGCACACCGTCGATTGCACGGTCGGCAAGCGCCTGATCGAACGCGACCGCGACGGCATCATGCAGGTGGACTGGGCAGAACAGCCGAGCCGACCGTTCGAGACCGGCATCTGCGTGCTCGTCAACAGCGGCAAAGGCGTGCTGGCACAGGTGGCCCAGGCCGTCGCCTCGGCCGAGGCCGACATCACCCACATCGACATGGGCGACGGCGCTGCCGCCGACAGCGCGGCAGAACTGAAACTGATCGTGGCGGTGCGCGATCGCCTGCACCTGGCCGACGTGATGCGCAAGCTGCACCGTGCGCCGGTGGTGCACAAGGTTGCGCGGATCAAGCCTTAGGGCCCTTAGGGCAGCCCTAAGGGCCCTTAGGGCGAATGGCACTTACTTTGTGGCCCAGGCATGCCCGTGTCGCTGAACCTGCCTGCGAGCGTGAGCCCTGGGCGTCTTGAGCCAAGGGTAGGGTTTG
>JBBRID010000533.1:0-2156 GCA_038221635.1 Burkholderiales bacterium | reverse complement strand
GTGCGGCGGTGATGCCGGGAATGATCGAACTCGGCGAGGACATCTTCCTGAAGCCGGTGCGCAAGGGCCTGCCGCTCTACAACGGCGCGTTGCACGACATGGTCGCCAACCCGCGATCGGCCACCGTGATGGGCTTGCTCGAGGAAGCACGCCTGGGCCGCACCCGCGGCCTGCGCGCCTCGCAGCAGGCCAGCTCGGTGCAAACCTTTTTTGGTCGGGCCAAGGACTGGTTCCTCGGTAACTTCTGATGTGCCTGATCCCTTTCCCCTCGACCCAGCATGCCGGACGCGGTCCGCCGGCACGTCGGGTCCACGGCACCTGGCTCGATCCCGGTGGCTGACGAACAAAACGCACCCTTCAGACCCAACCTCACAGCAACTTTCTCCGGAGTAAACAAAATGGCCATCGAAATGATTGAAGAATTCGACCAAGGTACGCAGATCAAGGTGATCGGCGTTGGGGGCGGCGGCGGCAATGCCGTCAACCACATGATTGCGCAGGGCGTGCAGGGTGTCGAATTCGTCTGTGCCAATACCGATGCGCAGGCGCTCAACCGCTGCTCGTCGAACCACCTGATCCAGCTCGGCTCGACCGGCCTGGGTGCCGGCGCCAAGCCCGATGCCGGACGCGCCGCCGCTGAAGAAGCGGTCGAGCAGATCCGCGATTCGATCGCGGGCGCCAACATGTTGTTCATCACCGCGGGCATGGGTGGCGGCACCGGTACCGGCGCTGCGCCGGTGATTGCCCGCATCGCCAAGGAGATGGGCATCCTGACCGTCGGCGTCGTGACCAAGCCCTTCGAGTTCGAAGGCACGCGTCGCATGAAGGCGGCCGATGCGGGGCTGGCAGAACTGGAAGCGAATGTCGACTCGCTGATCGTGATCCTGAACGAGAAACTGCTCGAAGTGCTGGGCGACGACGTGACGCAGGATCAGGCCTTCGCGCAGGCCAACGACGTGTTGAAAAATGCCGTCGGCGGCATCAGTGACATCATCCACATGCACGGCCTGGTCAACGTCGACTTCGAAGACGTCAAGACCGTGATGGGCGAGCCCGGCAAGGCGATGATGGGTACGGCCACCGCCAGTGGCCCCGACCGTGCCACCAAGGCCGCCGATGCAGCCGTGGCCTGTCCGCTGCTCGAAGGCATCGACCTGTCGGGCGCGCGAGGCATCCTGGTGCTGATCGCCGCCAACCGCACGACACTGAAGCTGTCGGAAAGCAAGAACGCGATGAATACGATTCGTCGCTACGCCGCTGAAGACGCCCATGTGTTGTTCGGCACGGTCTATGACGAGAACCTTGGCGACCAATTGCGCGTGACGGTGATCGCCACCGGCCTGAGCCCGGTGCGCCGCCAGGGCAGCGCACCGATGACGGTGGTGCACCGCGCACCGATGCTGCGTACTGGCACAGACAACATCCCGGTGCTGAACAACGCGATCGGCCAGCCGATGCAGATGGGCCCCTCGGTCAACGATTACAGCGGCTTGTCGACCCCCAGCGTGTGGCGCAACGGACGCGCCGCTGCCAAAGTCGACGCGCTGGCCAGCAACGGCATGGACGAGATCGAGATCCCGGCGTTCCTGCGCAAGCAGGCTGATTGAGCGACTCCGCCGCTTGGCGGCGGGTCTGCTTTCTTACTTGTAGGAGCGGCTTCAGCCGTGATTCGGGGTTCGCGCAGGGACCGAAGCGCGGCTGAAGCCGCTCCTACAGCCGCTTCTTGGAAACAATTTCTCATGCGATGATTTGATCCATCGAAACGAGGGGAAAAACATGATGGGTCAAGACATGGCTTACGGCATGGGCTCGTTCGGCCTGTGGCAGCTGATGGCGATCGTCTTCTGGCTGGCGATCATCCTGGTTCCGGCCTGGCGCATCACGCGCAAGGCCGGCTTTCCAGGCGCGCTGTCCTTGCTGATGCTGATTCCGATGGTCAACATCATCATGGTCTGGGTATTCGCATTCGTGAAATGGCCGAACCAGAAAATCGATGTGTGAACGCTGGCGCACCCGGTTCATCCGCGTGACGGCTGACACTCACCGGCAGTGGGGAAGTTGGCCGCTCCGTACAATCCCTCGGTGACCATTCTCAATGCCGATCTGCATTGCCACTCCAGCGTCTCGGACGGGACCCTGGAGCCTGAAGCGCTGGC
>JBBRID010000532.1:0-2159 GCA_038221635.1 Burkholderiales bacterium | reverse complement strand
GCTGCGAATCGACCGCAGCGGTCCATTTCTCACCGTCTTTTTGCCCCATAGCTGGGCTATGGGGCTGCAAATCCGGCAAGAACTGTCCTCGCTGGGGCCGATTCTCGCTATCGACGCCCCAAGCCCGACAGGCTCCTAGGTATCGCTGCGGTTTGCGCCTTGCCATCGGGCCGAATCCATCGCCTTCGTCATGTTCCGAAACCTCTGCGCCGGCGCAGCAGACAATTCGAGTCGCGGCGCGACATCACACCATCCTTCATCTGAATGACCGGCCGGCGCGGTCTGGATCGAGATCAGCTGCCTTGGTGATGCCGCCCGGTGTGGCTACCCGTACCTTCGCATCACTGCACGGTTCCGCGCGGACACCTGCAGCCGTGATGGATCTGCACAACGCCGGATCGGCGCAGCCAGGCCATCCGATCGAAGCGCCGCGACCAGCCACACGAGGAGTTTCATCATGTTCGACGATCTGTTTTGCGCAACCGCCTTGGCCGCCGTCGGCGCTGTTCTGGCCGCAGGTGTATGGACCAGTGCCTCCGAACTGTCGATTGCAGGCACGGCTCCGGGTGTGGCGGTGAAAGCGCTTGCCGTCAGCGTTGCGCAGCCCGAATTTGCGACGCCTCGAACGGCGATGCCGATCTACGACCTGCCGCGTGTCGTCGTGACCGGCAATCGCTCGCGCGACGGCGACATGCTGGCGGCAGAACTGCCCGAGCGCGGCCACCCAGACGGACGCTGAGCAGCGGTCGATTGGCCGGACCAGATGTGAATTCATCACAATTCCGGCTGGTCATAGTTACCACTTCTTACAGTCTGTTTTTCCTAATCTGGCGCCCAGGCAATGGTCATTTGAACCGTTGTCAAACGAGGAGCCAGACATGTTTGATTCCGTACCAAAAGCCGCCGCGAACGCAGCACGATTTGTCGACAACGAGGAGAGGAATTCATCGCAACAGCCGCATGAGACCTTGCTCCGGCAGGCGCACGGTGCCGCCAGCCTGTACTGGTTGAAGGCGGCGCTTGCCGAAATCGATTACGGCGTTCTGCTGCTCGACGACGACGGTCGTGTCGTGCATGCAAACCCGGTCGCTCATGCCGAGACGCGCAGCGATCATCCATTGCAGCTGGCCGGCGATCGATTGCGGACCCGTGATGTGCGCGACGCGTCGGTCTTGCACGCGGCGATCGAGGGTGCCTCGAGGCGCGGCTTGCGCAAGCTGATCAGCCTGCGCATGGCAACCGGCGAGCTGGTCAGCCTGTCGGTGGTTCCGCTGGCTGGCATCAGTGAGGCAGGATCTGGAGCCGCCGTCGATCTGCATCCGCGCAATGCCGTGCTGGTGATGCTCGGCAAGCGCCGGGTTGGCGGCGAGCTGGCGATCGAGTCCTTCGCCCGGATACATGGCTTGAGCTCCGGCGAGACCCGGGTTCTGCTGGCGCTCAACGCGGGCCTGCAGCCCACAGAACTGGCATGCCGGCATGGCGTGGCAATTGCCACCGTGCGCACACAGATCGGCAGCATTCGCGCCAAGACCGGGGCCAGCAGCATCCGCAACCTGCTGCGCCAGTTGACGACGCTGCCGCCGTTGCAGGGCATCCTGCACCGTGAGGCAGGGTGTGCGCCGCAAGGTGCCCTGGCCGGGGCTCGGATCGCTCGGCTGCCGGCCTGATCCTGGAGAGCGGGGTCGGGCGTAGTGGTGTCGGTGGCGCCTGCTCCGATCTTGTTCAGCGTTGCCCTAACATGGCTGACCGAGGGTTCGTCCACTGACCCCGGTCCAGCCATGCCCCTGTTGTTGTCGCAGTCGCCGCTCGATGTCCTGCCCGCACCGTTGCGGGCGCTCGCCGAAAAGGGCGAGATCAAGCGCTACCGCAAGGGCACGGTCCTGATCCAGGAAGGCGATTTCGGTGAAAGCCTGTACATCGTGCTGAGTGGTCGCGTCAAGGTCTATTCGGTCGACGACCGCGACCGGGAGATGATTTTCGGCAGCTACGGCCCCGGCGACTATTTCGGCGAAATGAGCCTGGACGGTGGCCCGCGCTCGGCCAATGTTGCGACGCTGGAGAGCAGCAGTTGCGTCGTGATCGTCCGCCGGACCTTGTTGCAACACATTTCGGAGCATCCGGAATTCGCGTTCGATCTGTTGTCGCGTGTCATCGCGCGG
>JBBRID010000531.1:0-2228 GCA_038221635.1 Burkholderiales bacterium | reverse complement strand
TCCAGCGCCGGCGAGACCGTGCCGCACGCCAAACGCCTGCTTTGCACGCCGCGGTGGTGCACGACGAGGCTGGCGGGTGGCCGGCTGACGCAAGTAAAGGGGGAGCTGCCGAAGGCGGCGGAGGACATGGAGTCAGCTGGTCACCCGCCAGCCTCGTCCCTCACCCTATCTGCAAAGAGGGCCTTGAGCAACAAGCCCCAGTCCTCAATCGAACACCGGCAAGACCTGGTTCTTCAACGGACTCATCGCCGATTCGTAGTCCGGCATCAACGTGCGAACGATGTCCCAGAAGCGTGGGCTGTGGTTCATCTCACGCAGATGGGCGAGTTCGTGCGCGA
Source organism: Burkholderiales bacterium (assembly GCA_038221635.1). Lineage (GTDB taxonomy): Bacteria > Pseudomonadota > Gammaproteobacteria > Burkholderiales > Burkholderiaceae_C > Ideonella_A. The sequence continues at coordinate 1,890 of JBBRID010000531.1, read as the reverse complement.
TCACGTAGTCGACCGTCGCCAGGCCGAAATGGATCAGCCGCCAATGCAGCCTGATCGCGCCGCTGGCACTGGCGCTGCCCCAGCGCGTCTGCGCGGATGACAGTCCGATGCGGGTGTAGCGGACGCCGAGTCGTGTCGCGTAGTGCTGGCAGCGTTTCTCGAACAATTCACGAGCCTGACGCTGCAGCCAGCTTTGCACGCTGTCACGGATCTGCTGAGGTGTGGCGTCGCGCGGCAGGCCGAGCCGCAACTGGCGAGGGGCGGACGATGAGGGAACGGATGTCGGCGCGGCTTCAGGCTCCACCAACACCGCGCCGCGGGCCGATGGGTCGAGTTTCACGACGATGGTCTGACCGAGGAACGGCAGGCTGATGCCGTCTCGCCATTCGACTCGGGCGGCTTGCAGTCGGCCCGCACGCTCGCGTTGCTCGACCAGCTTGCGCAGGATCCAGCCCGCCTTTTCGCGCAGTGCATTTTCAATGTCGCCGATGCCGACCCAGCGCGGCGCGTTGACCCGCAGGCCATCGACGCCGACGACGAAGCCGATGCTGCGCCGCCGGGCGCGGCGCAGCGAATAGGCCACGACATGGTCGTTCAGGCGCAGTTCGCGGTCAGCTTGCGGATGGCGGAATTCGCTCGGATCGAGCTCGGCAGCAATCGGGCGAGCCGTTGGCGCAACGATCACCGGTTCGGTGGGGCGGGTCCGCGTCGGCGATTCGATCTGGAGATCCATCGCGGCGGTCGGTGCATCGAACAGCGACAACTGAATCGCTGGCGCTTGACGGTCTGCAGCTGCACGGCTTGGCATGAGCAGCGAGTGTACGGCGTCGCCTTGCTCGGCCGGTTGAGACAGCGCGCTCAGTGTCGGGTGTTCGCAACCGGTGTCGCAACCCCTTCGACATAGGCGGCCGGATCGATGCGGCGCATCTCGGTCTCGATCCAGGTTTCGACTTCGCGCATCAGTTCGTCGGGCTGGCGGCCGGCGGACGACAACATCGGGCCGATCGAGACATCGATCATGCCCGGCCGCAACACGAACGACTTGCGCGGCCAGCAGGCGGCCGAATTGACGGCGATCGGCAGCACCGACGCGCCGGTGGCGATGGCCAGACGGGTGCCGCCGCTCTTGTAGGCGCCCTTTTCGCCGCGCGGAATGCGCGTGCCTTCTGGGAACATGATCACCCAGTTGCCGTGGGACATGTGCCGACGGCCCTGTTCGGCGACGCGGCTCCAGGCTTCGCTGCGCTTGCTGCGGTCGATGTGAATCATGTCCAGCCTGGCCATGGCCCAACCGAAAAACGGAATCCACAGCAATTCACGCTTGAACACGTAACAAAGCGGGTGTGGCATCAGCGTCGGAAAGGCGAAGGTTTCCCATGTCGACTGATGTTTCGGCAGCAGGATGATCGGGCCCGAGCGATCGGCCTGGTCCAGGTTGTCCATGCCGAGAATCCGGTAGCGAATGCCGCAGATCACCTTGGCGCCCCAGATCGCGATGCGCAGCCAGAAAGTCGTCAGCCAGAAAAGCCTGGCACCACGCATGAAGATCGAAGCCAGGATCGACAGGATCGCCCACGGGATCACGGTCGCGGCCAGAAACAGCACGAACAGCGCGGAGCGCAAGCGCGCCAGCCACATCATTCGTTGCCACCGAAGACGGAGTCGCGCGATTCGGGCAGGCCACGCGCGTGTTGGTCGCGGCGAATCAGGAATTCGGCAAACGCTCGCAGATCCTTGTGCACCGTCGTTCCGGGCACCTTGTCAAGCATCACCGCCAGCTGAGCGTCATCCAGCGCCACGGCCTTGCCACTGCGCACCAGGTCCGGCTCGCAACCAGCAGCCATCGCGGCCTCCAGATCGCGCAGGCTGTCGCCAACCGCGGCGACATTT
>JBBRID010000530.1:0-2235 GCA_038221635.1 Burkholderiales bacterium | reverse complement strand
GCGCTCGGGCCGGTCGGCCACCAGATCCACCAGGTCGGGCAAGTCGATCAGGTCGACCTTGTCGACCTCGATCAGTCGCAGGCCACGCCCTGAAAACTCGTTCAGGCAGGCCTTGATCAGCGAGCTCTTGCCGGTGCCGCGGGCACCCGTCAGCAGCACGTTGTTGGCACCATGGCCTTCAACGAATTGCGCGGTGTTGCGAACCAGCCGTTCTTTTTGTGGCTCGACCTCGCTGAGTTCATCGAGGCGGATCGTCGCCACCTGGCGTACCGGCTCAATCCGGCACACCCCATTGCGCTTGCGGTAGCGGAATGCCGTGGAAGCCGACCAATCGGGTTGGCCGAGCGGTTGCGGCAGCACCGCTTCGAGCCGTGTGATCAGCGCCTCGGCGCGGATGATGAGGTGATCCAGTGCGGACATTTTTTCAGTTCAGTGAGACTTGGGGAACGTTTTAGAAACATGACGGGCGGGCGATGCCGCGCCCGCCGGGGCACGTGCAGCCCAAGCCCATCAATCGGCCGCGGCCGTGCCGGCAATCAGCTGCAGGCTGGCTTCCAGATTCTCCGTCGGGAAGCGTTTGAAATCGCTGCGTGCAAAACGCTGTAGCCGACCGACCGCGAACGAAGTCAGCACCGAGGCGCGAAGCTGCGCATCGACCGCCAGCCCGTAGGCACCGCCGGCCTGAGCAGGCGAGCGCAGGCAATTCTTGAGCTGCGATTCGATGCGGTCGAAAAAGTGGCCCATCCGCTGGCTCAGGCGCTGGTGTTCGAAAACCAGGGCGTCACCAACCATCACGCGCGTCATGCCCGGATTTTTCTCGGCAAACTGCAGCAGCACGACAACGATCCGCCCGGCACGCAGACGAGCGTCGCCTTCGCGCTCGCTGATCTGGTTGGTCAGGGAGAAGATGCTCTGTTCGATAAATTCGATCAGGCCTTCGAACATCTGCGCCTTGCTGGCGAAATGCCTGTACAGGGCGGCCTCGCTGAGTTCGAGTCTGGCGGCCAGCGCTGCGGTGGTGACCCGTTCCGCGCCAGGCTGCTCGAGCATGCTGGCCAGGGCTTGGAGAATCTGCAAGCGCCGTTCGCCCGGCTTGAGCCGCTTTCGCACCATCGGGGATTCAGCGCCAACGCCATCGGCCGAAGCGGAATTGTTTTCAGACAGGACGTCCCCTGGAGATCCGGATTCAGGATCTGGCTGGGGGCTCATCGGTGGATGGGGGCGAATGAATGAAGACGTCGGATGCGTTTGATTCTGGCACAGACGTACGACGGCTTGCGCCCCGACAACACCCGTTTGCCCGGATTGCTCGGAACATCCAGATACCCCTGCATCCAGACCGTTCGCAGCCCGACACGGCGTGCTGATTTCTGGTTCGACAAAGTATCTTCGACCAGCACGCAACGCGAGGCGGGCCTCTTCAATCGGGCCAGCAAACGACGCAGCATGCGCGAATCGGGCTTGGGTCGATGCTGACCGAACATCACCATGTCCTCGATCGTGATGACGCCCTGAAAGCAACGCGACAGGCCCAGGCCATTGAGCACACGCATCGCATAATGACGCGGCGCGTTGGTCAGGACATATTTTTCGCCCGGCAGGCGGCTCAGCGCAGCCCGATCGGCTGCACTGCAGCGCAACCGTTGCTCGAGGCCGGGCAGGCGATGCGTTTCATCGAGGAAATGTCCGGCCTTGATGCCATGGTGGCGCACCATGCCGAGCAGCGTTGCGCCGTAGCGCTGCCAATAGTGCTGCCGCAAGGCGGCGGCATCGAGGGCCGACATGTCCAGGTGGGTTGCGATGAACTCGGCCATCGCGTCGCTGGTGTACGGGAACGCCGAGTGCGACGCGTCGTGCAGCGTGTTGTCGAGGTCGAACAGCCAGGTCAAGGGCCGCCGCGCCTCGACCGCCAAGTTAGGCTTCATCGCGGCTGGCCGATCGCAATCAATGTGAACGGATCATGGTTCCGTAGGCCTGGTCGGTCAGTATCTCGAGCAGCATTGCGTGCGGCACCCGGCCATCGATGATGTGCACAGAATTGACACCATTTCGGGCCGCATCGAGCGCTGAGGCGATCTTCGGCAGCATGCCGCCGCTGATCGTGCCGTCGGCAAACAATTCGTCGATCTCGCGCGTCGTCAGGTTGGTCAGCAATTCGCCCTGCTTGTTCATCACGCCGGGAATATTCGTCAGCATCATCAGCTTCTCGGCATTCAGGACCTCGGCCAGCTTGCC
>JBBRID010000529.1:0-2268 GCA_038221635.1 Burkholderiales bacterium | reverse complement strand
CCGGCAGCCTGCCCAATGACGGCAAGGTCATCGAGGACGCCAGGAAGTACGGGTAACTCGCGGCCTAAGTCGCTCCCGGGGGTGGGGAACTCAATCTGCGTACTGACCCGCGGCCTTGATCACCGCGTGCCACTTGGCGATCTGCGATTCAACGAATCGTTTGTGGCCCTCGCTGGTCAAGCGGCCATCGTTGATGATCACCGCACCCAATGCTTCTTCGCGCTTGACGAATTCAGCATCCTTCAGGGCACGCTTCAAGGCCGCGTTGAGCTTCGATCGAATCGGCGCCGGCGTTCCCTTCGGCGCGTACAGGCCATGCCAGATGCTGACGTTGAAACCTTTCAACCCGGCTTCATCCAGCGTCGGCAGCCCCGCCAGCGCTGGCGTCGTCAGGCGCGTGGCGGTCGTCACACCAAAGACCTTGACCCGACGGGCTTCGATCTGACCGCTGGTATTGGTCGTCTGATCGCACAACAGATCGACATGACCGGCCAGCAGGTCACTCAGTGCCGGCGCGGTTCCCTTGTACGAAACCGTATTCATGTTGATGCCGAGGCTTTGCTGGAGCAACAGGCCACACAGGTGAGAGGCCGCGCCAACGCCGGCATTGGCCAGGTTGATCCGGCCCTGGTTGCGGGCCAGCCATTTCTGCAACTCGGCGAAATTGGCCGCTGGCAAGGTCGGCCGCCCGATCAGCGTCATCGGCACTTCGACCAACATGCCGAGGTACTCGAAATCATTCAGCACGTCGTATTGCAGGGTGCGGTAGAGCGACGGTGCAGTCGCCATGCCGACATGGGCCAGCAGCAACGTGTAGCCATCGTTAGCCGCCTTCGCAACCCTCGTTGCGGCCAACGTCCCGCCGGCACCCGCCACGTTCTCGATCGTGATCGGCTGCGAGCCGAGCGATTTGCGCATGGCGTCGGAAAGGTCGCGTGCCAGCTTGTCGGTCGGGCCGCCGGCTGCAAACGGCACCACCAGCGTGATCGGCTTGTCGGGATAGTCGGCTGCCACGGTTGTGGTGGCATTGGCCAGCAACCAGATGCCGAGTAAACCTGCGACTGCCCTGCGAAGCTTCATGTTCGATGATTGAGGGGCGAAATCCGTCGGACTCACGCATCAGCGCAAGGTGACCCGTGCAAACTTGCGCTTGCCGACCTGCAGGACGAAGGTCCCGACTGCGAGCTTCAGGCCTTTGTCGCTGACCACGCCACCGTCGATCCGGACACCTCCGCCGTCGATCAGACGATTGGCTTCACTGCTCGACGGCGCCAGCGCAGCCTGCCGGAGCAGTGCGGCAATGCCGATCGGCGCGCCATCGATGATCAACTCGGCAATGCCGTCCGGAATGCCGCCGCGCGCACGCAACTCGAAATCCTCCACAGCTGCCTCAGCCGCCGTCGCACCGTGAAACCGGGTCGTGATTTCGCGCGCCAGTTCGACCTTGACTTCTTTCGGGTTGCGGCCGCCTTCGATCTGCTGCCGCATCACATCGACTTCCGCGTCGGTTCGGGTGCTCAGCAATGCGAAATAGCGCCACATCAAGGTATCACTGATCGACAGCAGCTTGGCAAACATGCTGTTGGCTGGCTCGGTGATGCCGATGTAGTTGCCCTTGCTCTTCGACATCTTCTCGACACCGTCCAGCCCTTCGAGCAGCGGCATCGTCAGGATGCACTGCGGCTCCTGACCATATTCGACCTGCAAGGCGCGGCCGACCAGCAGGTTGAACTTCTGATCCGTGCCGCCGAGCTCGAGATCACTTTTCAGCGCGACCGAGTCGTAGCCCTGCATCAGCGGATACAACAGCTCATGCACCGAGATCGGCGTACCGGCCTTGAAGCGCTCGCTGAAATCGTTTCGCTCCATCATCCGCGCCACCGTGTACCGGGATGCCAGCTCGATCATGCCGCGCGCACCGAGTTTGTCGCTCCATTCGGAGTTGTAGCGAATCTCGGTGCGGGCCGGATCGAGTACCAGGCTGGCCTGCCGATAGTAGGTCTGCGCATTGGCCTCGATCTGTTCGCGAGTCAGCGCAGGACGGGTCGCATTGCGACCTGATGGGTCACCGATCATCGACGTGAAATCGCCGATCAGAAAGATCACTTGATGCCCGAGGTCCTGCAGCTGGCGCATCTTGTTCAGCACCACGGTATGGCCGATGTGAATATCGGGCGCGGTCGGGTCGAGACGCAGCTTGATGCGCCGCGGCTGCCCCGTGGCTTCGGGCCGCGCCAGATTCTGCGACCAGTCGTCTTCGGGCAGCAG
>JBBRID010000528.1:0-2296 GCA_038221635.1 Burkholderiales bacterium | reverse complement strand
TTGCGCACCTTGCGCATCGTGCCGATCATCGTGCTGGGCAGCTTGCTGTTCTCCGGCGGCGCGATGGCCCAAGTGTCTCGGGGCGCGATGTCCCAGGCATCCACCCTGCCGTCGGTGTCCGCTGTGGCGCCAGATGTGAGTTCGGCCGCCGAGCAGGCTTACGAGGATCTCGACTGGACCGGACGTCCGTCGTCTGCGCAGACCCTGCGCAAGGAGGCCGGGGCCGCGCTTGTCGAGGGGCGGCGCAGTTGCGCGCGCAATTTCACAGGTGCCGACCGCAAGTCCTGCCTGATGACTGTCCAGGAAGACTATCAGTCGATGCTGGCGCGGCTGAAAATGCGCACCGCAAGACGCTGAACGTCGTTGCCTGAATCCGGGGTGGGGTCGGCCGGGCCGGTCCGACTGGCTACACTTCGGCGCCGTCGTTTGCGCTCGCTCGCGGGCCGACTTGTCTCCACCCGCTCCAGGAAGCCCGCGCCTTGCCCGATCGCCTTGCCGTCCTGATCCAATACCTGCTGCCGAAACAAGCCCTCACCCGCTTCGGGGCGCTGATTGCCGGGGCACGGGGCGGCCGATTGACGACGGCGCTGATCCGCTGGTTCGTCGGCCGCTACCAGGTCGACATGCGTGAAGCCGCCGATGCGGACATCGGCAGCTACCAAAGCTTCAATCAATTCTTCACCCGGGCACTGAAGCCCGGCATGCGGCCGATTGCAGACGCTGCGCTGGTCAGCCCGGTCGACGGTGTGGTCAGCCAGTGCGGCGCCATCGAAGGCGATCAGATCTTCCAGGCCAAGGGTCACCAGTACAGCACGACGGCCATGGTCGGCGGTGACAGTCGCCTTGCAGCAGAGTTCGAGAACGGCCACTTCGCGACGCTGTACCTGAGCCCGCGCGACTACCACCGCATCCACATGCCGTGTGATGGCCGCTTGCTGCGCATGATCCATGTGCCCGGCGATCTGTTTTCTGTGAACCCGGTGACTGCGCGCGGCGTGCCTGAGCTGTTTGCTCGCAATGAACGCGTCGTCTGCGTTTTCGATAACCCGGCGGGCCAGTTTGTGCTGGTGCTGGTCGGCGCGACCATCGTTGGCAGCATGGCCACCGTCTGGCACGGCACGGTCAACCCGCCGCGCCCGGGCCAGATACGTGAATGGCGCTATGACGACAACTCGAGTGCCGCGGTCAACTTGCGCCAGGGCGAGGAGATGGGCCGCTTCTTGCTCGGTTCCACCGTCGTGATGCTGTTTCCCGCCGGGCCCTTGCGCTTCAACTCCGGTTGGGCCTCTGGCGCACCGATCCGGCTGGGTGAAATGATGGCCGAACGGGATTCGGATGACATTTGACTGGTGCGCTCGAATGCCGCGCGACGAATCCCGAGTTGCGCCGGGCAAACAGCCGCAGGTTGACGATGGGATGGGAATCAGTCAGCTCCGAGACCAGAAAGATCAGGAAGGGGCAGCGCCGTGACCGCCAGCATCACGATCTGCGTCGACTCGAACCAGTCTTGTTTTGGCACGCTTTTATGGGTTCAACCGCGGGTTTGACCGCGGGTTTCATCGTCAGCGCAAACGCGTAGGATGAATCGCTCAAGGAGGATTTGCTGTCATGTCAACCGAACTGTCCCCTGCCGAAGTTGCTTTGCGCGACGCGGCTCTCGAGTACCACCGTGCCCCCACTTTCGGCAAGATCGCGATTGCCCCGACCAAGCCGCTGGTTAATCAGCGCGATTTGTCACTGGCCTATTCACCGGGCGTGGCCTATGCCTGTCTGGCAATCCAGAAAGATCCGGGGCTGGCCGCCGAGCTGACGTCTCGCGGCAACCTGGTCGGTGTCGTGACCAACGGCACGGCCGTGCTCGGCCTGGGCGACATCGGCCCGCTGGCCGGCAAGCCGGTGATGGAAGGCAAGGCTTGCCTGTTCAAGAAATTCGCCGGCATCGACGTCTTCGACATCGAACTGGCCGAGAAGGATCCGCACAAGCTGATCGAGATCATCGCGGCGCTCGAACCGACGCTCGGAGGCGTCAACCTCGAAGACATCAAGGCGCCGGAATGTTTCCAGATCGAGAAGGCCTTGAAGGCGCGGATGAAGATTCCGGTCTTCCATGACGATCAGCATGGCACCGCGATCATCACCGGCTCGGCGCTGCTCAATGGGTTGGAACTGGTCGAAAAAAACCTTGCCGACGTCAAGCTGGTTGCCTCAGGTGCTGGCGCGGCTGCCATAGCCTGCCTGGACATCATGGTCAGCCTCGGGGTGCGGCGCGAGAACATCTTCGTCGTCGACTCGCGGG
>JBBRID010000527.1:0-2313 GCA_038221635.1 Burkholderiales bacterium | reverse complement strand
GCCAGCCAATCGACGGCCGGTGCCACCAGCGAGGCGACACGATCCGGTGCATCGCCGACGTACAGTTCGGTGCGGTTGCAGGTCGAGACGATTGCCAACTCGGCGGAGCCGCTCAGGCGCTCGCGAAAGCCTTGCAGCCGGGGTGCAATATGTTCACGCTCGAACGCAAAGCGGCCCCGCAAGTCCAGCGGGGCAGATTGATGGTTGAGCCCTAGAGCGACGACACTCATCGCTTATTATAAATTTGCCAGAAGCCCATGGCTGTTGGCATGGATCAATTCCGCCGCTCTGAAACAGCCCTTTTCGAAGCCGTCCACCCAGCGCCCCGACCGACGTGAGTCCCCTCGACGCCATTTGGCATGTCCTCAATTTTCTGGCGCCCGCCGTCTTTGTCGCGCTGTTCACGGCTGCTGGCGCAAAGCTGGTGTTTGCCGCCACTGTGCGGCAGATGGCGTGGCAACGCCTGCTGCGCTGGGCTGTTCTGCCAACCGTCTCGGTCGCGATCGTCGGTTTGGTCGTCACCGGACGCGACGGCGCGATGCTGACCTATGCCGCCATGGTGGCTGCCGCCGCGCTGGGCGTGTGGTTCGGCAGTATCTTGATGCGGCCCGCTACCTGACAGGCGACAGCAAGTTACTCGGCGCCGGCCACCGCAACGGCTGAATCGGCTTGCCCAGCCGCCGGCGCATCGGGTGTTTTAAGGCCGCAATCGCGCCACGGGTTTCGCTTCAGACGCCAACGTTCGAGTTGATCGAGCAGACGCCAGTACAGTGGCGCGCGCTGATCGATCTGACCCGCTGCGGCCAGCAGCCCGTCGGTCGACGCGGGGAAAAACGGGTTGCGCCGGTCGTAGGCCCACAACTCGATTCGAATCGATGCTCGTACGCTGGGACCGCGGGCGTGAAAGCCGAAGGTGTCGGCGACCACCAGCGTATTGGCCGGCACCGCCAAACGCACCGGTGCTGGCAGGCCGAGCCCGGTCAATTCGCCTTCGTCGATTCGAAACGAACCCCGCGAACTGAGCCGATCGGCGTGGTCGCGGGCCGTCAGGCTGCGTTCGCCTTCCCAGGCCAGCCGCGCTGCGCTCAGCCGGTGCGATCCGGGCACATAGCTGAAGGCGCCTTCGTCGTCGGCAACATCGGTCAGAAAGAACCAGGCCTTCATCGTGGGATGGAAGGTGTCGGCGTGCAGAGTCGTTTGCGGGTCGGGGTCGCCGTTGGCGACGCGATTCAGGATCGTCTGTACATACAGCCAGGGTGCCCGGCCGTAGCCCGCAACATATCGCGTCAGGCCGGCCCAATGCGGCTCGTCGATCAGCGCGCGCAACTCAGGCAGGTCGCGCAGCATCGCGCCATCGACTGCGATGCGCCTGGTGATGGTGTCGCCCTGCAGCATCTCGCGGGCGGCTGCCCGGTGCGACAACAACCGGCTGCGCAGGTCTTCGAAAACGGCGGCCGGCAGCAGATCATGGACGACGACGAAGCCGTCGCGCTCGAAGGCCTGCCGGTCAGGCTCTGAAACCAGGCGGGCCAGCCTGGCACGGCGCCGCTGGGTCAAATGATGGGCGGCACGCAACCGCCAGCGATGCAGGCCGAGCCGGTTCAGGCGGGGTGAGCCGAGCAACGGATTGTCCCTGAACGATTTTGCCGACGTGAACAGCTCGAGCAGCCACCACGGGGTCAGCAGAATCGATTTCAGCGCGGTCAGCATGTTGGTTCAGCGGCAAGTGCAGCGCGGCTCATCTCCCGATCGGATCCAGGTCTGTCATACCGCAACGCTTTCCTCGACGATGAATTCGCCGCGGATCGAATGTGGCCGCGTCTCGGTGATGCGCACATCGATCAACTGGCCGGTCAGGCGCGCCGCCAATGGTCCTGCAGGAAAGTTGACGATCCGGTTGCATTCGGTGCGCCCCATCAAGTCAGCGACATCGCCATTGAGCTTGCGTGACGGCCCTTCGACAAGAATCCGCTGCGTCGAGCCGACCATCGCGCGGCTGATGCGCTGCGCGTTCTCCTCGATCGCAGCTTGCAAGGTTTGCAGCCGCTTCAACTTGACCGACGGCGGCGTGCCGTCAGCCAGGGCGGCTGCCGGCGTGCCGGGCCGTGCGCTGAAGACGAAGCTGAAGCTGTTGTCGAAGCCCAGATCGTCGATCAACTTCATCATCTTCGTGAAATCGTCCTCGGTTTCTCCCGGGAATCCAACGATGAAATCGCTAGACAAGCTGATGTCCGGTCGCACCAGTCGCAACTTGCGGATCGTGCTCTTGTATTCCATCGCGGTGTAGCCGCGCTTCATCGCCATCAGGATGCG
>JBBRID010000526.1:0-2324 GCA_038221635.1 Burkholderiales bacterium | reverse complement strand
TGTCATCGCTGCCTTATTGGCGACAGGCGCAGTTTTCGCTGGAAGAGTTGTGCGCGCGTAAAAAGCAGTCGTGTGCGCTGTCGGTGCTGGACTACGAAGACATCGTCTACATCCAGCGCCAGCACACCAAACGCATCCTGCCGATGAGCCCGTCGCTGGGCATTCGGCTGCCGGCCCATGCCGTGTCGATGGGCCGCGTGATGCTTGCCGGGCTCCCGAACGATGAGCTCGAAGCCTATCTGCAGAGCGCGACATTCAAACAACTGACCAGCGCCACCGTGGTCGACCGCGACCTGCTGCGCCAGCGCATCCTGAAGGCGCGCGAACAAGGCTACGCGTGGATCGACCGCGAGTTGGACGACTCCATATGCGGCCTGGCTGTGCCGGTACGCGACCGCGACGGCGCCACCATTGCGGCCATCAACATCAGCCTGGCGGCGGGCGAGTTCAACGAAGCCAGTGCGGTCGACAACTTTCTGGTGGATCTGCGTCAGACGGCGTCGCAATTGCGGGCCGTCGCGGGCTGAGGCACCTGGCAACTGTCTCGCGACGCGCGGCGTCGTAAGCGGCTGCCGCTGGAAGCGACCAAGCCCGACATGGTCGCCCTTCAAGAGATCAAATCGACGGGATGGTTCCTCGAAGGACGGTCAAGAAGGGCTGGGCGCTATGGCGCCTCGACTTTCTCCGGGCCTGCTGATTCGCGAACGACATACACGCTGACGGTCAGCCAGAAGCTGGCCAGGATCGCTGCCGCTACCACGTCGCTGAGGTAGTGCGCCCCGAGGTAGAGCCGGCTGAAGGCGACGAGCAAAATCATCGTGGTTGTCAGCCCCAGCGCGGCAAAGCGGGCCCGCTTGCTGACCAGTGTCGACATCAGGTAGACCGCGATGAAGCCGTAGAGCAGCGCCGCCGCTGCCACGTGGCCGCTCGGGAAGCTGAAGCTGGAGAAGGCGGGAAGGACCGGATGTTCGTCCACGAATCGGACGCGTACGAACAGGTGCTTCAGTGTCACGTTCAGTGTGGTTCCGCCGATCGCCGTGAGCATGAACGTCGCCAGCCATCGGTATTGGTGCCGGATCAGCAGTACCAGCCCACAGATGGCCATCAGCACAGTCACCGGCACCGGGTTGTGCAGTTGCGTCAGGAGTTGCAGCGCCATGGTGAGCCACTCGATGCGATGTCCCTGCAGCCACTGCGCCAGCGCGACGTCGGGTTGAATCAGCGGCCCCTGCGAATTAACTTGCCAGGCGATCACGCAGAAGGCGCTGAGCGTCGAGACCAGCACCAGCAACACGGCAGCCGTCGGCGCGTTGCGGGACTGCCACAGTCGGCCGACAAAGCCGACGCTGGCGACGACTGCCAACAGCGCCAGCAGACTGGCCCAGTTCGCACCTGGTCCGAGGAGTTCTGAGAGGGAAGGCATGAGGTCCAGTCATTGTGACCGTCGACCCTTGTCGCCTCGTCGAATCGGCGGTTCCCGACCCCGCGCCGCAAGCGATTCGACAGATGGCATGTCAATTGCACAACAGCAATATCGCCATTTCGACAGGCGCACCCGAATCCCTTCCAGATCCCGTTTCGACTTGCCGGCCTTCACCCGTAACATCCCGGCGAGTTACGCCCTGAGCCACCCGAGCCCGCGTGCCGGCAGCGGCACGGCGACCACCGCGCACCCGATGGCGAACGCCTGCTGCTATCGGGCTCCGGCAAGCCGGGATGCAACCAGCCGCCAGGTCAAGTTGCTGCGCCTGATCGAGTCGGGCACGTTCCTCCGGGTGGGCAGTGTCGAAAACCGGCAGGCCGATTTCAGACTGGTCGCCGCGACCCACAAGCCGCTGCTGCAGATGGTGGCGGACGGACGGTTCCGGCAAGACCTCTACTACCGAATCAGCGCGTTTCCGATCCAGTTGCCGGCCTTGCGGGACCGCGCCAGCGCCATCCCGATGCTGGTGGAATCATTCCTGAAGCGCGGCAACAATGTGCAGCATCCGATATCCGTGAACCCCCAGGCAATGGCCATGCTGCAGACCCACGACTGGCCCGGCAACATCCGGGAGCTGCGCAACGTGCTCGACCGGGCGCGACTGTATGCCGACGACGGCATTGTTCGCGCCGAGCACCTGCCTGGCGACTTCGGTGCAGCGGCGGCCAAGTCGCTGCCTGCGGAGTCTGCCGGCCAAGCCGGGCGGATGCGGACGACCGTCGATGCCGCACAACTGGCGCAGATGCTCACTACCTTCCCGGGAACCCGCCGCGAACTCGCGATCCAACTCGGCCTCAGCGGGCGCACCCTCTACCGGCGGCTGAAGGCGCTCGGGCTGGCT
>JBBRID010000525.1:0-2328 GCA_038221635.1 Burkholderiales bacterium | reverse complement strand
GATGAAAATCGCAAAAACTGCCGCGGCAAACAGCAGCATGGCCAGGCCATGGGGACTCAACTCGGTCATCACTCAAATCCGTTCATTGGCCAGGCCAGCGCGTCCGACTCGCGTCGCGCACAAAGGTTCGATCACTCGACGGCAATATTGCCGGCCAAGCCTTGCCGATGCGCTGTGACACGCGGGAAGAAGCGTTGGAAATGTGGCCCCTCAGGTCTGAAAGCAGATCGGAACAAACACTCAGCTGCTGGACGATGGCGACGCGTTGTCGGCGACAAGCGACTGGCGACTCGACAGCCAGTCCACCACGCCGATACCGCAACGCCTGCCGCTGGCGAGACAGGCGCTGAGAAGGTATCCGCCGGTCGGTGCTTCCCAGTCGAGCATCTCGCCAGCGCAGAAAACACCCGGGATGCGGTGCAGCATCAAATTGTCGTCCAGTTCTTCCAGGCGAACACCGCCTGCGGTGCTGATCGCTTCGGCAATCGGCCGCGGCGCGATCAGGTGCAAACGCAAGGCCTTGATCGAGGCAGCGAGTGCGGCCGGATCGGTGAAGGCCCGCGGTGGCAACAGTTCGCGCAGCAGCAGGGTTTTGACGCTGTCGATGTGCAGCCGGCTTTTTAGATGGCTCGACAGCGAACGTGATCCGCGCGGGCTCGCCACCTCGCGGGCCACCCACTCGGCGCTGCGGTCGGGCAGCAGGTCCAGGTGCACGGTCGCACTGCCCGCTTTGGCGATGTTTTCACGCAGCACGGCCGACAGCGCATAGACCAAGCTGCCCTCGATGCCTGTTTTGGTGAAGACGAATTCGCCGCGCTGGCTGAATGCCTGGCCGTCCGCTGCGCTGCAACTGATCGCGACGGTCTTCATCACCTGTCCGGCGGCGCGCTCACGGAACAGATCGGTCCAACCCGGCACCATCGCAGCGTTGTCCAAGCCCGCACGGCCAACGTCGAAGCCGCAGTTGGCCGCCTGCAGTGGCGCGATGTCGATCCCGTGCTGCGCCAGCAGCGCAACCCAGGCGCCATCCGAGCCCAGTTTGGGCCAGCTTGCGCCGCCCAGTGCCAGCACGATGGCGTCGGCAGACAAGGTCCGATCGCCGGAAGGCGTCGAAAAACTCAACGTGGGCGTGGTCGGGTTGGTCACGCCATACCAGCCGATCCAGCGCCAGCGCATGTGCAATCGCACGCCGCGGCTGCGCAAGCGGTGCAGCCAGGCGCGCAACAGGGGTGCTGCCTTCATGTCGGTCGGAAAAACGCGGCCCGAACTGCCGACAAAGGTTTCGATGCCGAGCATGGCGGCCCATTCGCGCAGGCCTTGCGGGCTGAAATCAGCGAGCCAGCCGGCGACGGCCGTTCCTCGATCGCCGTAACGAGTCAGAAACCGTGGCAGCGGCTCGCTGTGCGTGAGGTTGAGCCCACCGATGCCGGCGAGCAAAAATTTCCGGCCGACGCTGGGCATGGCGTCGTACAGATCGACTTCGAAGCCGGCTTCGCCAAGGACTTCGGCCGCCATCAGCCCGGCCGGGCCGGCGCCAACGATGGCAACCACCGGAGCGTGTAAATTTGGCAACGGGGGCACCGGCGGCAACGCCGGCAATGATGGTGATTCGGTCAGCGCGAGCCCTGCCCGGCCAGTCCGAAGCTGAACACCAGCGCAGCCTCGACCACGGTGGAATCTACGTTGCCACGTTGCGAGCGGAGCTTGCCGACGTTGATTCGAACCGAAGTCGACGAGCCGAGATCGAAGCCGACATAGGCATTGCCCTGCACCAGCGCGCCACCGCGAACGTCGACACCACCGCCGCCGCCTGCGCCGCTCAAGGCCTCGAGACCGACGTACCAGGTCGGACCGCCGGGGCCACCCAACGGCGTCTGCCAGCCGAATCCGAACAGACCGGCTGCATATCCTCCGGCATCGCCGTCGAAGGCGCTGTGCGCCTGGCCGGTCACATACAGGTTGCGATCGATGAAGCGGCTGCCTTTCAGCACGACTGCGCGCAGACGTCGCGTGCTGCCATCGCGCCGCGCAGCGTCGAATTGCTCGACACCGGCCGAGAAATCGGTGCGGGTGGTGCGCGACGGCGAAAAGACATTGCCGGCATCGTCGAAGATCCACATCAGGCTCGCCGAGCCATGGACCGCCTTGAAATTGCCTTGCGGTGCGCGGGTCATGCCGAGCTCGACGGTGGCCGCCAGATCGCGGGTCAGCCGCACTGCCGTATAGACCGAGGCCTTGCCGAGCAAACCGCCACCGGTAGACACATCGCCACCGCCGCCCATTCCCAGCGCCAGCCGCGATCCGACGGTCAGGATCTGGTCACCGATT
>JBBRID010000524.1:0-2333 GCA_038221635.1 Burkholderiales bacterium | reverse complement strand
CTTGCTGAACCGATTGCGGAGCTAGTCGGTTGAAAACGATCGTCTTCGACCTGGGTGGCGTCGTGCTGCATTGGGAACCGGCGCAGTTGCTGTTGGCGCACCTGCCCGATCGACTGAGTTCGGTTGACGAGGCTCGTCACCTGGCCACGGAATTCTTTGAATCGTTCCGGCCTGGCGGTGCCTGGGCCGAGTTCGATCGAGGCGTTCTTTCGACTGACGAGGTTGCTCAGCGGATCGCCATGTGCACTTCATTGCCCATCCAGACAGTTATCGCGGTCATGCAGGGCGTGCCAGCGCACCTGACGCTGCGCGAGGACACCACGACCCTGCTTCAGCAACTGAATGCCGCCGGCAATCGCACGGTCTTTTTGTCGAACATGCCGGCGCCGTACATCGAGCACGTTCAACAGCAACTCGATTTGTTGGGCGTCTTCGAGCAGGGAATCTTTTCGTCGAACATCAAGATGGTCAAACCCGAGGCCGAAATCTTCACGCTTGCGCTGCGCGCATTTGATTGTCTGGCAGCCGATTGCGTATTCCTGGACGACAGCGCAGTCAACGTGGAGGCGGCCAACCGCGCGGGCTGGCGGGCACTGCGTTTTGTCGACGCCGCACAAGCGCGGCGCGACCTGGTTGCTCTGGGTTTGCTGCCCGACCAGTGAGCGGGCGCCGGCCGTTCAAGTCTCCGACAGTCCGACCACGGCCTGATGAGCAGCTTCGGCAGCCTGAGTCAGGACCTGTTGTTTCCAGTCGACCGAATCGACATAGAACGCGTCGCGCAGCTGCCGCTTGATCGTGGCGGCCAAATCCGGCTCGGCGGCGTCGGCATGGTTCTGCAGCCATTGATCGCCGCGAAGCGCATCGAGCACCGCCAACAGCGGCACCGTTCCGTACTCGAGGGCAATTCCGGTGTACTCGACGTCTGGGCATTCCTGCATCACGGCCTGCCACATCAAGCCTTCGAGCGGTGCAGAGCTCGAGTTGCCTTCAGCGATGGACGTCACGCCGTCGCCCCACCAACGTCGCGTCCGTTCCCTCGTCGCTGGGTCACTGGGTGCAGACAGGATGCGTTCGCCGAGACCGCAAGGTCCCAGACCGGAGTGCAGATCGATCCAGGCGACGCGTCGATGGGCACGTCCGTGTTCGCGCAACAGGGCGCGCAACTGATGGTTGCTCCAGCTCGGTTCGTTGCCACCGTAGAACAGACCGTCCGGATGGCCATATTGCCCGCCCGAAACGGCTGCCTGCACGGCCGGCATGCCGCGCGTCTTGATGAAGCGGCCAATCGCTGTCTGGTTGTCGGCTTCGGCCGGCCAATGCTCGGGGACCAGCAGCGGCGCGAGCTCGTCGTAGCCCGGATTGACCGGCAGCGGCTTGCTGAAATCCAGGAAATTTCGATTCAGGTCGATGTTTTCATGGGTGGTGCGGCGCCACCAGGAAAAGCCCCAGGGATTCAGCGCATGCAGATGCAGGACGCTGACTTGCGCGGCGCGACAGCCGCGCCGAAACGCATCGTCGCGGAGGAGCAGGTTCTGCACCGCAGATCCGCAGAAACCCTCCACGCCGTGGCAGCCGCTGCTGACGATCAGCAGCTTGCTTGACTCGGGCGCCGGATCAGTTACCACGTCAAGCGCAAGCGGCTCGCCATCACGACCGGGCAATGGATGCGGGATCGAATCGACGCTTAGTCCGGCCACTCTGGTGGCGGCCAGAAATTTGCCGCGGGCTTCGGCGTACGACTGCGAAAACAGCGCCTCCGCCCGCTCGGCCTCAAGCACGGGGTGCTGCCAGCCAGGCCTCGGCCATGCGGACCCAAACCGTGGCGCCGAGCGGGATCAGGTCGTCGTTGAAGTCATAACTCGGGTTGTGCAGCATGCACGGCCCCATGCCATGCCCGCCCTCGCGATGGCTGCCATCGCCATTGCCGATCAGGAAATAGCAGCCGGGAATCGACTGCAGGAAAAAGCTGAAATCCTCGGCACCCATGGTCGGCTCAAACTCATGCACGTTGTCGGCGCCAACCACCTCGGCCATCACCGATCGGGCAAAATCGGTCTCGGCCGGATGGTTGATTGTCGGCGGGTAGTTGCGGACGAATTCGAACTCGCAATTGGTCTCAAATGCCGCGCAGGTGTGTTCGGTGGTCTCGCGCATTCGCCGTTCGATCAGATCGAGCACCTCGAGCGTGAAGGTGCGAACCGTCCCCTGAATTTCGCAGCTGTCCGGAACCACGTTGGTCGCTTCACCGGTGTGGATCATCGTCACCGAAATCACGCCGGCGTCGATCGGCCGCTTGTTGCGCGAAATGATGGTCTGGAAAGCCTGGACGAGCT
>JBBRID010000523.1:0-2336 GCA_038221635.1 Burkholderiales bacterium | reverse complement strand
AAACACGGCCATGCCGATCACGCCGACGTTGTCGGGCCGGCCGGTTCGCGCCGCATACGAATCGCGCAGCGCAGCAAATTCGAAGGCTGCAATCGCGGTGTTGCTCTTGCGCCAGCCAGCAATGTCGAAACTCTGCCAGGGACCCAGCACATAACCGGTCTGATTCCAGTCGGCGGTTTCGCCCGAGACCACATTGACACCGTCGACCGACAAAACGACCAGTTGCCGCCCGGCCGTGCGATTGGTCAGGCGCAGCGCGTATCGCGAGCCGGGCGTTCCCGCCACGTGGCTGCGGCCGTCATGCCGGTAGAGTGTCAACACGCCACCCGAATCGCGATCGACGATCGCCAGATCAATCGCCGATGGCTGGGCCATCACGCCGGTTGCGCAGCCGGCACCGATCGGCAACATGCAAGAGAGAACCGCCGACAGGATGACGCGTCGGCGCTGCGGGCTCTGGGTATGGACCATGGGTTGCTCCAATTGATAGACATCAGCTTGTACGGAGCTGGCCTGCAAACGGGGTTGCAGGCCGGCAAATAAATTCTCGACAGGCGGCATTGCCGCAGGGCGGCGCCTAAACTGGCCTCCTTCTTGCTGCAGTCGAGCAAATCCAGAAAAGGGGTGCGAGCGTGGCAAAGGTTCCGGCCGGTGTGGGTCCGCGGTTTCCGCAGGTGGTCGTGCTGTTCGGCGCAACCGGTGATCTGGCTCGGCGCAAGTTGCTTCCCGGACTCTTTCACTTGGCCAGCGGCGGCTTCATTCCGAGCTGCCAGATCGTCGGCGTCTCGCTCGACGATCTGGATGCCGACGCATTCCGATCGTTGGCTCGTTCGGCGATCGACGAATTTTTCACCCGCAAGGTCAGCTCGCAGGACTGGCAGGCCTTCTCGGCGACGCTCGACTACGTGCCCTTGGCGGCTGGCCCGGAGGCCTTGAAAGCAGCGGTCGATCAAGCGGAGCAGTCGTTCGGCGCCGAATGCCGACGCCTGCACTACCTGAGCGTGCCTCCAAGCGCTGCGCTGGCGGCGGTGCAGATGCTGGGCCAGGCCGGATTGGTCGAGCGTTCACGCATCGTGATGGAAAAGCCGTTCGGCACCGATCTGGCCAGCGCCATCAGTCTGAACACGAAGCTGCACGAGGTTTTCGACGAGCAGCAGATCTTCCGGATCGATCATTTCCTGGGCAAGGAGCCGGCGCAGAACATCCTCGCGTTTCGCTTCGCCAACGGCTTGTTCGAGCCGATCTGGAACCGCAACTTCATCGATCACGTGCAGATCGACGTGCCCGAGACGCTGGGGCTCGGCAAGCGGGCCTCCTTCTACGAGGCCACCGGCGCATTTCGCGACATGGTCGTGACGCACCTTTTTCAGGTCCTGGCCTTCATGGCCATGGAGCCGCCGACATCACTCGAGCAGGCCCCTATCAGTGAAGAAAAGAACAAGGTCTTTCGCAGCATCCTGCCGATCAAGCCGAGCGACGTGGTGCGAGGTCAGTACAGCGGCTACCGGGCGGAAGAAGGGGTTTCGCCCGAATCGGACACCGAAACCTTCATCGCGCTCAAATGCACGATCGACAACTGGCGCTGGGCCGGCGTGCCGTTCTATCTGCGCACCGGCAAGCGCCTTGCAGAGGGTCAGCGCATCATTTCAATCGCTTTCCGAGAGCCACCGAAAAGCATGTTTCCGGCCGACTCGGGAGTCGGCGCCCAAGGGCCTGATCACCTGACATTCGACCTCGCCGACGCGTCGAAGATGTCACTGTCGTTCTATGGCAAACGGCCCGGCCCCGGCATGCGCCTGGACAAGCTGAGCCTGCAGTTCGCGATGCACGACACCGGACTGATAGGCGACGTGCTGGAGGCCTACGAGCGGCTGATTCTCGATGCGATGCGCGGCGACCGTACGCTGTTCACGTCTGCCGAGGGGATTGAGCGACTGTGGCAGGTTTCCACCGAGTTGCTCGAATCGCCGCCGCCGGTGCGCCTGTACGCGCCGGGCTCATGGGGACCGAATGCCATTCACCAGCTGATTGCGCCACGTGCCTGGCGATTGCCTTTCGAGCGGATCTGGCGCGACCCGAACGGCACCGGCAATTGATCGATTCCGCCGGCTGTCGCTTTCAGCTCGTGCAGGCCGGCAAGCGAGTGGGAGGGAGGTGCTGGGATCGGCCCCGACGAGCGCCGCTTCGCTTGCGCTTGAGAACCTCGGCTTCGCGGGTCTGCAGCGTCGAGGCGAGGAACTCATCGATCATCTGAACCGGCATCGGGCGAGCCAACAGGAACCCCTGGCCGATGTCGCAGCCGAGCGCGCGCAATTCGTCGCGCTGTGCCTCAGTCT
>JBBRID010000522.1:0-2336 GCA_038221635.1 Burkholderiales bacterium | reverse complement strand
TCCTGCCTGCGAATGCAGGCGTTCTGCCAGGGGCGAGTGCTGTTTGCTGGCGATTCGGCACATGGCGTGTCGCCGTTCGGTGCACGCGGCGCCAATTCGGGCGTTCAGGATGCCGACAACCTGGCCTGGAAGCTGGCCCATGTGCTGTGCGGCAAGGCCGGCCCCGGCTTGCTCGCCACCTATGGCCATGAGCGCGAATTCGCCGCCGACGAAAACATCCTGGCCTCGACCCGGGCGACCGATTTCATCACACCGAAAAGCGAGATCAGCCGATTGTTCCGCGATGCTTCGCTCAACCTCGCGCGCCACTATCCGTTTGCGCGCACGCTGGTCAACAGTGGGCGGCTATCAGTTCCGGCAACGCTGAGTGACTCGCCGCTGAACACACCCGATGTCGATCGATT
The DNA here is from genome assembly GCA_038221635.1 of Burkholderiales bacterium. GTDB lineage: Bacteria > Pseudomonadota > Gammaproteobacteria > Burkholderiales > Burkholderiaceae_C > Ideonella_A. The sequence goes on along the minus strand of JBBRID010000522.1, from coordinate 1,932 downwards.
CGAAGGCCGCATGGTGCCCGGTGCCGTGGCCGCCGATGGGCCGCTCGATGCTGGTAGCGGCGATCAACAAGCACCATGGCTGCTGCGCCGTTTGCCGCGAAACGGCAATTTCTGCGCGCTGCTGTTCGACGGCAGCGACGCGGCGACGACTCACCGCGACTTGCTGGCCGCAGCCGAGGGCCTGACCGACCTCGACATCGTCGTCGTGCCCGCCGAAGGCGCGCTCGCGCAACGCTACGACGCGCGCCCGGGCACGGTATACCTGCTGCGCCCCGATCAACATGTGTGCGCACGCTGGCGAGAGCCGCAAGCCATGCAGGTCTCGGACGCCTTGCGCCGCGCACTGGCGCTCGAAGGAGTGCAAGCATGAAGCTGATCGTTTCGCCCAACCTCGATTCGCCCGACGATTTCTACCAGGCGCTGATCGACTCGCATGCCGATTTGAGCACCGAGCAAAGCCACGCGATGAATGCGAGACTGGTGCTGCTGCTGGCCAACCACATCGGCAGCCTGCCGATCCTGCGTGAAGCGCTGGCGGCGGCACGCGGCAGCGCCGGCGCACCACAACCCTCACCGATACTGCCATGACAACCACCAAGCCCTTATCCAAGTCCGTCGAGTCCGTCGAGTCCGTCGAGCCTCGTCTGCAATTAAGCGGTTTCGGCAATCATTTCGCGACCGAAGCGGTACCGGGTGCGCTGCCGCTCGGGCGCAACAGCCCGCAGCGTGCGCCACACGACTTGTACGCCGAGCTGGTTTCCGGCAGTGCCTTCACGGCACCGCGCGCCGACAACCGCCGGTCGTGGCTGTACCGCCGCCAGCCATCGGTGGTGACCGGCAACTACCAGCCGTTCGATCAACCGGACTGGACCAGCGGAGCACATGGCGACGGCACGAGCACGCCGTTGATTCCGCCCGATCCCTTGCGCTGGAACCCGTTTCCGATTCCCGATCAGCCGGTCGATTTTGTCGAAGGCCTGTTTACGGTCGCCGCCAATGGTGATGTCGAAGCGCAAATCGGGATTGCGGCACTGGTTTATGCAGCCAATCGTTCGATGGATAGACGCGCGCTGATCAACGCCGACGCAGAGATGCTGCTGGTGCCGCAACAGGGCCATTTGATCATCACCACCGAACAAGGCGTTCTTGAGGTGAAACCTGGCGAGATTGCCTTGCTGCCGCGTGGCCTGGCATTCAAGATCGGCCTGCCGGATGGCGCCTCGCGGGGCTACGTCTGCGAAAACTACGGTGCGGCATTTCGCTTGCCCGAACTGGGTCCGATCGGCTCGAACGGCCTCGCGAATGCGCGCGATTTTCTGGCACCCGCTGCGAGCTTCGAGCCCGCGGGCGGCGCCGACTACGAGCTGATCAAGAAATTCGGCGGCCGCCTGTGGCGCAACCAGCAACGCGGCACACCGTTCAACGTCGTCGCCTGGCACGGCAACCTGGCGCCGATGAAATATGACACCGCCAATTTCATGGTCATCGGCTCGATCAGCTTCGATCATCCAGATCCGTCGATCTTCACCGTCCTGACTTCGCCGTCCGATACGCCGGGCACCGCAAACTGCGATTTCGCAATCTTTCCGCCGCGCTGGATGGTGGCCGAAGACACCTTCCGTCCGCCCTGGTACCACCGCAACCTGATGAGCGAGTTCATGGGCCTGGTGCTCGGGGAATACGACGCCAAACCGGAGGGGTTCAAACCAGGCGGCGCATCGCTGCACAACTGCATGGTGCCGCACGGTCCCGATGCGGATGCGTTCGGAAAGGCATCGACGGCCAAGCTCGCGCCACACAAACTCGACAACACGCTGGCCTTCATGTTCGAGAGCCGATATCGCTTCGTTCCGACCCGCTTTGCGATGCAGGGCGGCGCCCTCGATCCTGCTTATGCACAATGTTGGGCCGACTTGCAGGACCAATTCAAAC
>JBBRID010000521.1:0-2366 GCA_038221635.1 Burkholderiales bacterium | reverse complement strand
CCGGCACCGCAACCGTGACCACCGACCCCGCACGAATCGACGCCTTGTGGAAACCGATCCTGACAACCTGGTTCACAAAAGGCCGCGACGACCCCCGCATCACCGCGATTGGTGTTGCGCCGAACGGCGGCTACTACTGGGACACCAAACATGGCCGCGCAGTGGCCGGAATCAAGATGATGGTCGGCGCAGCAATCGGCAAGACGCTGGACGATTCGGTTGAGTGGCAGCTGCGACCTTGAGGTGAGCGCAGCGCGACAGCGCGGCCGGATCGGCCGCGCGGCCGATCAAGCCTCTGCGGCCAACTGACGCAGCGCCTGCTCGATCGCCTCGGGCGGCTGGCCGCCCTGTATCAGGTGGCGATCGTTGATGATCATCGACGGCACGGCACTGATGCCGAGTTGCTGGTAATGACGCTCAAGCGAGCGTACCTCGTCGGCATACTCGTCGGACTCGAGGATCTGCCGCGCTCGCTCGACATCGAGACCGACCTCGCCGGCCAGCCTCAGCAGGACGTCCGTGGCGCCAGGGTTTTCGGCATTCGTGTGATAGGCCGTCAGCAGCGCATGTTTGAGCTCGCGCTGTTTGCCCTCCAGTCCAGCCCAATGCAGCATGCGGTGCGAATTGAAGGTATTCCAGACCCAGGGCCGGTCTCCGAAGGTGAAGCCGACCTCGGCCCCGCGCTGGCGGATCGCCTCGCGGTTCTGCGCCACGCGCTCCGGCGTCGAGCCGTATTTCTCGACCAGGTAGGCAACGGTCTCGCGGCCCTCGGCTGGCAGCGTCGGGTTCAGCTCGAACGGCTGGAATTGCAGGTCGACCTTTACTTTGTCCCCCAGCCGCTCCAGCGCGGTTTCGAGTGAATGCAGACCGACGGCGCACCACGGGCAGGCGACATCGGAAACAAAATCGATCTTCATGCGACGCTCCATCGGGTTCAGTCGAGATGATCGTAACAGCGGGCAGATGATGATGTCGCGAACGGGGATGACGCGGAATGACTAGGCGTCAACCAGCAGCGGGTGCGACTCTGCTGAGCCAATAATCGGGAAATTGCTGGTCCGCCGCGACCGCATGGACGACGATGCCATCTGTCGCAACGGTGTAGAAGACCTTGAACGGGAAGTGCGCCACGAGACGCCGACGAGTACCTGCCGACCCGGCTTGCCGTGCAAGGGAAATGCTGCAGCGAACTTTACCGCGGTCTCAACCTCGGCACGGAATCGAGCGCCGAGGCCTCATTGAACGGTTTCGTAGTAGGCCGTCTGCGCCGGCAACTCCGCGCGCGAATCGCGGGTGAAGCGAGCAACGCTCAAGGAGCGATGCGTCGCGCTGCGGCGAAGACTTCCTCCGCCGGAAGGGTCTGCACCTCACCACGCTCGAAGGCCGCGACGCGACGCTCGATTTCCTTTTCCCACGCGGCTTCAACCTCGGCAAGGGGGGCTCATGCAGTGACTCGAGCAAGAGATCGACCAGACGAGAACGCTCGGCAGCGGGCCAGGCTGCGGGCTTGCTCGGCGAGTTCAAGGACTGGGTCCGACATGGTTTCTTCAGAAAACCGCAAAATCATACGCCTCGCGCCAAGAAAGATTTCGGTATTGGCTAGCGAAGAGCGTTTGTCGCACTCCAGATCAATCAACTGAGGGAGGATTTTCAAGGGAGGCAGCGCTTCACGCGGTGCAGTCAACGTCATCATGCGTGCAGAAAAACTTTGGCTCGAATGAATGCGTGCCAGCTGAGGCAAGCCGGAAACGGGCCGTCCGCAGCCATTCCGGTGATAGAGAATGTGCGGGTCTTCCGCCGCTCAGTTCAATCGACGCCGATTTCACCGTGCAACAGCGAACCTTTTCCAATACCCAGCAATCCGAATCCGAACACCAGAGCGCCGCGCCCAGCATAGTGCTGCTGCTTGCGTTGGTGGCGTGCCTGGCCTGGCCCTGGTCACAAGCACACGGGCAGGGCGATCAACCGGCGGCGGCCAGCCGCCCGGCAGGATCCAGCGTCGGTGTGCAGCGCCTCGACACGATCTGGCTGCAGCCCGAGCGTGAGGCACCGGCTTCGGTCGTGGCCCGCAACGAATCGAAATTGTCGGCCGAAACCTCGGGCGTACTGCTTCGTTGGACCGCCGACATCGGTGCAAGGGTAAAGCGCGGCGAACTGCTGGCGCAGATCGATCCGCGCGATGCCGAGTTGGGCGTGCAGCGCGTGCGCGCGGGCCTCGACGCGTCGAACGCACGGCTCAAGCTGGCACAAGTGCAACTGGCGCGCTCGCGCGAACTGGTGGCACAAGGCTTTTTCTCGCAGGAGGCGCTCGCGCAGCGTGCAACCGAAGTGGCGTTGCTGCAAAGCGAAGTCAGCAGCAATCAGTC
>JBBRID010000520.1:0-2440 GCA_038221635.1 Burkholderiales bacterium | reverse complement strand
GCACAGGACGAGGCCAAAAAACGGCAGGGTGACGGCGAAGATGACGGTCATGGAGCCTCGAGTATCTCAAGACACCCGACCGCTATGATCCGGCCTCGTTCTCGCGTCGCCAATCCGATGGCGGCCAACCAATCCCCTTTGCCTTGACTGTTCCCTCGACGCTCAACCCCGCCCAGATGGAGGCGGTTCATTATCTGGATGGTCCCTGTCTGGTGCTGGCCGGCGCCGGCTCGGGCAAGACCCGGGTCATCACGCACAAGATTGCCCGCCTGCTCGAAGCCGGCCATGCGCCGGCCCAGATCGCCGCCATCACGTTCACCAACAAGGCGGCGGCCGAGATGCGCGAGCGGGCGAAATCGCTGGTCGGCCCGCGCGCGGCGAAAAACCTGCTGATCAGCACCTTCCATTCACTGGGTGTGCGACTGCTGCGCAGTGATGGCGACAAATTGGGCTTGAAGCCGAATTTCAGCATCCTGGACAGCGACGACGTGCTGGGCATTCTCAAGGATGCCGGCAACACCACCGACATCGCACTGGCGCGGCGCTGGCAATGGGCGATCAGCTCATGGAAGAACCAGGGCCTGAACAGCGGCGAGGCTGAATGCGTCGCTCAAAACGACGACGAGCGGGTCGCGGTCCGGGTGATGCAGCGCTACGAGGAGCGGCTGGCTGCCTACCAGGCCGTCGACTTCGACGACCTGATCGGCCTGCCTCGCCAATTGCTGGCGCGCGACGAGCAGGTGCGCGCCAAATGGCAGAGTCAGCTGCGTTACGTGCTGGTCGACGAATACCAGGACACCAATGCCATCCAATACGAATTGCTGAAATCGCTGGTGGGCGACGCCGGCATGTTCACCGCCGTTGGCGACGACGATCAGAGCATTTACGGGTGGCGCGGCGCAACCATCGACAACCTGCGCCGCTTGCCGCAGGAGTATCCGCGCCTGAAGGTGATCGCGCTGGAGCAGAACTACCGCTCGACCGGCCAGATCCTGCGTGCGGCCAATGCCGTGATCGGCAACAACCCGAAATTGTTCGAAAAGCGCTTGTGGAGCGATCTTGGCGACGGCGAACCGGTGCGCCTGCTCGAATGTGACGGGGAAGAGCACCAGGCCGAACGCGCCGTCGCGTTCATTCAGAGCGAACGCGCCAAAGGTGGCAGCACCGGCGGTGCCTCGGGGCTCGGCGGCGTCGCGCTGAAGGATTTCGCGATTCTGTACCGCGCCAATCACCAGGCGCGTATCTTCGAAAAAGCGCTGCGCAAGGCGAATCTGCCCTACAAGGTGTCAGGTGGCCAGAGCTTTTTCGATCGAGCGGAGATCAAGGATTTGTGCGCCTGGCTGCGACTGCTGGTCAACAACGACGACGACCCTGCATTCCTGCGGGCGGTGACAACGCCGAAACGTGGCATCGGCCACCAATCGCTGGCCACGCTGGGCGAATTTGCATCGAAATGGAAGTGCAGCCTGTTCGAGGCCTTGTTTGCCGAAAGCCTGGGCACTGCGCTGAGTGCGCGGGCCATCGGATCGCTGCATGAATTCGGACGCTGCGTGAACGATCTTCAATTTCGGGCGCGGCAGACCATGGGTGCCCCCGACGCCAAGCTGTTGCTCACCGAGTGGTTGAAAGCAATCGGATACGAGCAACACCTGCACGACGGCGAGGAAAACGAGAAGCTGGCAGCCAGCCGCTGGGGCAACGTGCTCGATTTCGTCGACTGGATGTCGAAACGCTGTGGCGGCGAGATCGAAAACGATGGTGGCTTGAGCATCGAGACCGAGAAAAAGTCTGTTCTCGATGTCGCGCAGTCGATCAGCGTGATCATCAGCCTGGCCGAGCGTGGCGACGATCAGGATGTCGTCACCTTGAGTACGCTGCATGCCGCCAAGGGGCTGGAGTGGCCGCATGTGGTGTTGGTCGGTGTCAACGAGGGCCTGTTGCCGTTTCGCAGCGACGACGACGAGATGACCGCCCAGCGCCTCGAAGAAGAGCGCCGTCTGATGTACGTCGGCATCACCCGTGCGCGTCTCAATCTGGCAGTGGGCGTGTTGCGACGGCGCAAGAAGGGCCGTGAGACCGTGCCGGCCGTGGCCAGCCGGTTCATTGCCGAAATGAAGTTGCATGAAGCCACTGCCAAGGCCGACCCGCGCGAGAAGCTGAAGGCTTTGCGTGCTGCCGCTGCGGCCCGTGCCGCGCTGGGCGCGGCGGCGTCGCCGCCCTGAGGTTCGGGGCGGCAGCTCAGGCGCCGCCCGCTACCCGCAGTCGCTCGCGCCGGATCGGCACGATTCGAATCTGACTTCGGCCGGCCGCCTTCGCTTCGTAACAGGCTTTGTCGGCGGCGTGGACCCAGGTTTCGATGTCTGGGAAGCTGGTCTGCAATTCGGCGACGCCGATGCTGGCTCCGAACGGCAGCTCGTCGGAAGCGCTCGGGATCGGGAGG
>JBBRID010000519.1:0-2493 GCA_038221635.1 Burkholderiales bacterium | reverse complement strand
AGACATCGGGAATACCAATGCCGCGCGAGTTGCGCAGCAAAGCGACCCGGTTCAAATTGACCGACAAGGCGGTGTATCCCCGCTGCCGGTTGTCGCCGACCAATCCGGTGCTGATCAATGGGTTCATGGCTAGATGAATTCAGCGTTCGAAGGCCTGCAGTTCGATCATCAGCTGACGTGTGCGCAGACTTGAATTTCCAAGATGATATTGAAGCATGCCACGCAAGGCCGCACGCCAGGCCGGCAAGGATTTGAGACAAGCCTGCTGCAGCGCCGGCAGACTGCCATGTTGCAACGCGGCTTGCACATCGATCAGTGAACTGCCAGGCAATTCCACATCGGCCAACCGTGCACTGGTGCAGACACCGCTGTCGGCATTGAGGCGGTAGCGTTGCGTGGGATCGACGGCCGCCAATGTCGACGTGACCAGACTGAGATCGGGCAAGAGCCCGATCTCCTTCAGCAGGCGCAGCTCGAACGCCCGCAGCGCGGCGTGGCCGCTGGCTTCGTCGCTGGAAGTGCGGCCAAAAGCGGCGCCGGGTTCGCGAAGCAGATCGCGTTGCGGGCCAGCGCCAGCCAATGCTGGCAAACTGGCAGCGTAAACATCGAACAGGGCCGGATGCGGATCATGGCGAGCCAGCAACTTGATCAGCAACTCGTTCAGATAAAAGGCGCTGAACAAATGGGCTCCTGAGGGTGTCGCCGCCCCGCCTGCCCATTCGGCCGAACGCAGTGTCTGCACCTCGTTCGAATTCTCAGCAGCGTTCTCGCCGCGGCGCAGCCCGCTCCCGACCGAAACCTGGATGCGATTGAACGGCATCAACACCGCGCGCAATTGCGAATAGGGCCGCTTGGCACCTTTGGCGACAACCACCAACCGCCCCTGCTCGCGAGTGAACAGGTCGACGATCAGACTCGATTCGCTCCAGTCGTACTGGTGCAGAACAAAGGCCGACAACCATGCCGACTGACGCCGCGGACCGGCCATGGTCAAGCGAGAAACTGGGCCGGCAAGGCGTTTGGAGCGGGCACCAGGCGGCCGCTCACTCGTAACCGTAGCTGCGCAGATGCTCTTCGTCGTCGGCCCAGCCAGTGCGCACCTTGACCCACAACTCGAGGAAGACCTTGCCCCCCATCAACGTCTCGAGTTCCTGGCGTGCTTCGCTGCCGATGCGTTTGAGCATTGCACCCTTGTCGCCGATCACCATGCCCTTGTGGCTTTCCCGCTCGACGACAATGCTCGCGGCGATGCGGCGAAGCCGGCCTTCCTGTTCGAACTTGTCGATGACCACCGTCGAGGTGTAGGGCAACTCATCACCGGTCAGGCGAAACAGTTTTTCCCGGATCATTTCGCTGGCCAGAAAGCGCTCACTGCGATCTGTGAGTGCGTCTTCATCATAGAACCAGTCCTGCTCCGGCAGGTAGGGCTCGATGATGCCGAGCAGTCGTTGCACGTCGGTTTTCTTGTGCGCGCTGAGTGGCACGAACTGTGCAAACGGGTGACGGTCCTGCATGCTCTTCAGCCACGGCGCAATGTCGGCCCGACGATGAACCGTATCCAGCTTGTTGGCCAGCAGGAAGACCGGCGGTACCGGATCGGGGCTGCCGGCGGCCAGCAGCGACAAGACCTTGGCATCGTCGAGGCCGAATTTACCCGCTTCGACGACAAACAACACTACATCGACATCGGACAGGACGCCCTGCACCGTGCGGTTCAGCGTGCGGTTCAGCGCTGCGGCATGACGTGTCTGGAAACCTGGCGTATCGATGAAGACGAATTGCGACCGACCCACAGTCCTCACACCATTGATGCGATGCCGTGTGGTCTGGGCCTTGTTCGATGTGATGCTGACCTTCTGACCGACCAGTGCATTCAGCAAGGTCGATTTGCCGACATTGGGCCGCCCGACAATGGCAATCCAGCCGCATCGCCTGACCTCACCCTCTTTGCCCGGATCGTTTTGGGTCGATGAGCCGGGTGCTGCTGCACCGGACGGTTCGGCATTCGCGCCGGATTCGCTGGAAATATTCATTCAGGAGCGCAACGGGCCACCCGGCCGGTCGTTGGCGGACAGTGCATCGAGCATTCGCCTGGCGGCTTCCTGTTCGGCAATCCGCCGCGACCGCCCTTCACCTCCCTGGGTCATGTTCAAAGCGGCGACCACGCATTCGACTTCAAAGGTCTGGGCATGTGCCTGGCCGCGGGTTGCGGCGATGCGGTAGGTAGGGACCGGCAGACGGCGGGCTTGCAGCCATTCCTGTAATTCGGTCTTGGCATCCTTGGACCATGAAGACACATCGGTGTTCTGGATCACCTCACCGAAAAGCCGCTCGACCAGCGCCTCCGCGGCATCGAAGCCGCCGTCTACGAAACTGGCGCCGATGACCGCTTCAACCGCATCGGCAAGGATCGACGGGCGCTGAGCGCCACCGCCCCGCGCCTCGCCATCGCCCAGCCGCAAGGCTTCGGGTAGATCGAGCGCCAGTGCCACC
>JBBRID010000518.1:0-2532 GCA_038221635.1 Burkholderiales bacterium | reverse complement strand
CGCCTGCTCGACGAGGTCAGCTTCGATGCGCCGAACCGCGCCGGCCATCGCGTTCGATCCGCCACTCATCAGTGCGTCGCTGGTATTGGTCGGGAAATCGACGATTTCGCCGGTCGGTACTTTCAGACCCGCAGTGCTCATCTCTAGCGCGCGTTGCATCACGCCAAAACCGGGCAGGATCATTCCGCCTAGAAAGTTGCCTTGCGCATCGATGGCATCGACCGTCACGGCGGTGCCGACCATCACGACCAGCGCCGGCCGCGGCGCCCCGCGCGACAACACCCGATGGCGCGCGCCGATCAGTGCCACGAAGCGGTCTGGTCCCAGCCGGTTCGGATGGTCATAGCCGTTGGTGATGCCGCCGGCCTGTTTCGACGAAACGACCCAGCGCGGCGGCAGATCCCACAGTTCCAGCTGCTCCTCGACGCGGCGCTTGATCCCTTCACCAGCGACGACGCAGCCCAGCATGGTGTGCGGCACCGGAAGGTCTTTCCAGAAGGTCTCGGCGAGGTCGTCGATGGTTTCGAGAAATACCGCGCCGTGGGTCAGCAAGGTCGCACCGGGCGCAGCGCCGGTGTACTGGGCCCATTTGAGACGGCTGTTGCCTACGTCGATGGCGAGAAATGTCATCCTGGAGGGCCGCTTCGGCGACAGGCTGCGGGGTTGGCGAGGGCCGAAGGGTAACCGGTCTGGCGGTCAGCCGCGATCGGGTGAAGCGATAAACTCTTGGCCCGAGCCCGAGCCCGATCCGGGGATCGGCGAGCGGTCCGGCCCGTTGGTCGAAAAGGAGCGAGTGTGGGCAAGAAGTCGAATGACGACGAAGCGGTAGCGGTTCAGAGCACTGCCAGCGATGAAGCTGCACTGGAAGCAGGCCTGAAGAATCTGCCGGCCTGGCAGCATGCCGATGCCGATGCCGGTGCTTCGCCGCGCGGTCGAGCGGCCTTCGATCTGGCTCGGTTCTCGCCCGCTGCGCGTCTCTTCAGTTGCGGCGACAAGGCGCGCGACAAGACTGTCGTCGAAGCGCTGGCGGCCGATATCGATGCGCTGCAGAACATGTTCTACGCCGATCGGCGCTACAAGCTGCTGATCGTGCTGCAAGGCACCGATACCAGCGGCAAGGACGGCACGGTTCGCGGCGTGTTTTCGCTGACCAGCCCGCTGGGCGTGCATACGATAGGCTGGAAGGCGCCGAACGAACCGGAGCGGGCCCACGATTACCTGTGGCGCATTCACCAGCGGGTTCCGGGCAGCGGTGAGGTCACGATCTTCAATCGCAGTCACTACGAAGACGTGCTGGTGCCACATGTCAATGGCTGGATCACGCCCGAGCAGACCCGGCAGCGCTACCGGCACATCAACGATTTCGAACGCATGCTGACCGAGACCGGCACGGTCATCTGCAAGTTTTTGCTGCACATCTCGAAAGACGAGCAGCGGGAGCGATTGCAGGCTCGGCTCGACGATCCGGCCAAGCACTGGAAGTTCGAGCTTGGCGATCTGGAAGCGCGCAAACGATGGGTCGACTATCAGCAGGCATACAGCGACGCGATTGCCGCCACCGGCACCAGTTGGGCGCCCTGGACCATCGTTCCGGCCGACTCGAAAACCCATCGCAACCTGATGATTGCGACCGTGATCCGTCAGCAGTTGCGCGCACTGAAACTTCGTTTTCCGCCCGGGGATCCAGCGCTCGACAAGATCAAGGTCGAATGATCCGGCGCGGCGCGCTGTGCCGGATCACAGCTTGACTCAGTACTTGTAGCCGAACCCGGCCGTCAGCAGCGTATCGGTGTGCTTCAGGCCCGGAGCCACCTTGCTGTCGTAGCGCACGGCAATGCCGGTATTGAGAGTCCATCCGCCGGTGATTGCGGTGGCCACGGTGGCGTCGAAGGTGGCGCGATTGCCGAGTTTGGATTGGCCGGGGTACAGCACCAGCTTCTGCTTGAAGGTGGTGGCGTCGCCGATCTGATGGGTCGACTCCTCGCCGATCAGCAACTGGAAGCCTTCACGCGTTGTGCCATTGGTGAAATCGGTCTGTCCATAGCCGACACCGCCGTACACGTCGAAGGTCGTTCGTTCGTTGCGGATCAGGTGATAGCCAAGGCCGGTATTGACCGTATACCGCGTGTCGACGCCTCCGGCCTTGTTGGTTTCTGCTTCACCGCCGCCAAAAACGAAGCTGCTTTGGCCGAGGTTGTAGTCGTAGCGACCGCCGAGGCGAAACAACTCCGAGGTCCGGTTCGTCACCCCGGCTTGCTTGTTGTTGGCGTAGTTCAGCAGCGCATAGAGGTTGATCTTGTCGGCATCGGTGATCCGGGTGCCGTTGGCGCTGACTGCCAACGCGGTTGAATCGGTATTGCCCGATGCGGCCGAGCCGCCGATGCTGATGCCGCCGTGCCAGCGGCCGTCGACCTTCTGCTGCTGGGCGTTTGCGCCAACGCTGACGAAGGCCAGAGCCGCGATCGGGGCCAGGCGAAAGACCGCGGATCTTGCAGCAGCGAATCGGGCGGGCGCGTTGGAGGTGTTCTTCAT
>JBBRID010000517.1:0-2547 GCA_038221635.1 Burkholderiales bacterium | reverse complement strand
TTCCTGATGCTGGTGCCTCAGCAGCAACTGGGTCCCCCGATCAACACCTGTTGTCGCCAGATAGACCTGCCGGGCGCGGATCGGCAACGACGCCAGTTTGTGCAAGAGGCTGCGCAGTCGAGACGTTTGTGGAAGTGGTGGTGCAGGCTTGGAAATGAATGGCTCCTCTATCGACGGGCAGTGCCGTGAACCGGTGGCAGCGCACTTGGCGCGGATGGCGTGAATGGCGACATTTTCTGCAGTTTGACCGTCAGTGGTTTCTCGACCAAACGATGCAAGATGACAGCAATCCCCGTCGCTGCAAGAAGCAAAATGGCACAGTTGGCAACGGGAGCGAACTCGACGCCCGAAGCGAGCATGATTCGATTCACGACCGCAAATGCCGGAACGTGGATCAGATAAAGCGCATACGAAGCATCGCCCAACGGGCCGAGCAGGGGGATATTTCTGATGGGAAATCGGTGTTCGGTGAATGCCGAACTGAGGATCAGCAGGAGTGCCAACATGCCCCATGAAAGTGCCCGGTCGAAGCCGGCGCCATAGGGATGCAGCAGCCGGAATTCGGGCAGCATGAGCCAGCAGACGGCCAAGGCGGTGGCGCACAGCAGACCGGACCTGAAGGGATCGCGATAACAGCGTGCAGCCAAAAATCCGAACAGAAACTCTGACGCCAGTCCGGCGTTCAGCACCCAGTCGAGTCGTGGATCAAGCGTCGCGCTGGCCAGCAGATAAATGCTCACCATGATCAAAGCGATTGCAGCCAGGCGATGGCGAGCGAACAGTCCGACGACGATGGACATGCACAGATAGAAGTACATCTCGTAGTCCAGCGTCCAGCCGACCGCGATGACTGGCCGAATTCCCCCGTCGGGCGAATGCACCGGAATAAACAACAGCGATCGGACCAGCCGATCCCAATCGACGCTGCTTTGCCCGCCCAGATTCAGGTCGAGCACGATGGCCGCGATCAGGCCCCACGTGACGATCCAGTAAAGCGGCGCGATGCGGGCCAAACGGCGCCACAGAAAACCCAGGCTGGCAGCCCGGCCTGCGGGCAGATTTGAGGTCGCCATCGCCATCACGAAACCGCTGATGACGAAAAAGATGTCGACGCCCGCCTTGCCGGCTGCAAACGGCAGCGCCGCCAAAGCACCAGCCGACGCCGGAACGAAAGGCTCGAGATGCGAAACCGCCACGCACATCGCGGCGATGCCGCGCCAGGCGCGGATCGACTCGAACTGGGGCAGGTTGCTGTTCACTGAAGTACCGAAATGGGGGTCCGGCGGTCAGGGGCCTCGCCGGGCGCGATCAAGGCGATCGTTGCTTCGATGACCGCGTCGCAGGACACCCCGCGTATGCACTCCATCGTCGCACATCCGGCGACCCGACCGCAGGGTGCGCAGGGCATCGGTTTGCTGAGCACGACGCTGTTCGCGTTTGCACGCAGCCACATTTGCAGATCGTGAATGCCGGTTGCGATGCAAACGCGTGGCTGATCGAAAGCGGCTGCCAGGTGCGTGGCCGCCGAGTCGTGAGACAGCAGGACACGGCAGGCGGCGATCGCAGCGAGCAGTTCACCCCAGGGCAGTTGCCCGCAAAGATCGACCACCTTCGGGCAGCTGCTGGCAATTGCCCGTCCCAGCGCCACCTCCGCCTCCCCGTGGCCCAGCAAAACGACTGGGTGACCATGCCGCAGGAGTTCAGCGATCACGGCGGCCCACTGCGAGGCAGGCCAACGCCGATGCTCGGCGTGGGCACCGATGTGTATTGCAATAAAGCCACCGCCGATGCCCAATCGGCGCGCGCGCTGCTGCCAGCGGAAAAGGTCTTCGGCGGACAGATGAAGGTGCGGCCGCAGGGATGATGCGTCGCAGGCAATTCCCATTTGACTCAGGACCTTGGCATGTCGATCCATCGCGTTGATCGGCGTGCTGTCGTTGCTGGCGGCAAGGTCGAGCCAGGCGCCGAAGCCTGCGCTGTTCCAGCCGACCAGACATCCGATACCACTGCGATGGAGCAAAGGAATGCTGTTCGGGAAATAGGGCTGCAGGTCGATGGCGAGTTGATAACCGACTGCCCGAATGTCGCGCAAGGCGTCTCGGTGGCTTGTTTTGTGACGCCGGATCCGCTCCAGCACCGATGTATTGCCCCGGACCAGATGCCAGTGCTCGACCGCATGAACCCATTTGATTTGAGGATGAGTTTCCACCACCGGCCGCGAACCGGGATGGACCAGAAAACCAAACTCCGCCTGCGGATATGCGGCGCGCAACGCCGGAATGACGGCGGTCGCCAAGACGGCATCGCCCAGGTGCGCCTGGTTGCAAAGCAGGATTCGCGCGGGCGACGCGGGCAGGGCAGCTGACTCAGGCTTCGACACGCCGCGCCAGCCAAGCCAGTGGTCGATGGCCCACAGCGCCGAGCGCAAGGCCTTGCTATAGGTGGCGTAGTGGACAGTCATATGCCTTGCCCGTCACCGCCGCTCAGTTTTCCCGAGCCAGCGCCTGCCGCGTCGAATCGGCAAAGCGTCGGTATTCGCGCAGCAAG
>JBBRID010000516.1:0-2577 GCA_038221635.1 Burkholderiales bacterium | reverse complement strand
CTGCCCATCCAGGACTACGCACTGATCGGCGATTGCCACACCGCCGCGCTGGTCGGGCGCGACGGTTCGATCGATTGGATGTGCGTGCCACGCTTCGATGCCGAGGCGTGCTTCGCCGCGCTGCTCGGCGGCCCCGAGCATGGACGCTGGCTGCTCGCGCCGTGCGCAAAGGTGCGCTCGGTGCAGCGCCGCTACCGCCAGGGAACGCTGATTCTCGAGACCGACTTCGAAACCGACGATGGTGCGGTTCGCATCATCGATTTCATGCCGATCGGTGATTCGCGTTGCGACATCGTGCGCATCGTCGAGGGTTTGCGCGGAACTGTGACGATGCACATGGAGATGGTGATCCGCTTCGATTACGGCTCGGTCGTGCCGTGGGTCGAGCGTGTCGACGGGGTGGTGCAGGCCACAGCAGGTCCCGATACGCTGGAGCTTCACACGCCGGTCGCAACCCATGGCGAGAATCTCACGACCGCCGCCGAATTCGACGTTGCTGCCGGTGAACGGGTGCCGTTTGTCATCCAGTACCGGGCGTCGCATCTGCCGCGTGAGGCCGCGATCGACGCGGAACGCGGGCTGATCGAGTCCGAGCGCCTGTGGCGTGAATGGTCGGGGCATTGCGGTTTTCAGGGTCGCTGGCGCGCACCGGTGGTGCGCTCGCTGATCACGTTGAAGGCACTGATCTACGCGCCCACCGGCGGGATCGTCGCCGCACCAACCACTTCGCTGCCCGAACATCTCGGCGGTGTGCGCAACTGGGACTACCGATATTGCTGGCTGCGCGATGCAACCTTCACGCTGAATGCGCTGCTGCTGTCGGGTTATGTCGAAGAAGCGGTGGCGTGGCGCGATTGGTTGCTGCGTGCAGTTGCCGGCAGTCCGTCGGACATGCAAATCCTGTACAGCGTGACCGGCGAACGCCGATTGGACGAAGTTGAACTCGGCTGGTTGCCCGGTTATGGCGGCGCGGCGCCGGTGCGCATCGGCAACGGTGCTGCCCGGCAGTTTCAGCTCGATGTCTATGGCGAGGTCATGGACACTCTGCACCTCGCACGAACGGCCGGCCTGCCGCCGAAACCGCATTCCTGGAACTTGCAACTGGCGCTGCTCGACTTCTTGGCCGACCATTGGCTGGATCCCGACGAAGGCATCTGGGAAATTCGCGGCCCGCGCCGCCAATTCATACACTCGAAGGTGATGGCCTGGGTGGCGTTTGATCGCGCCGTCAAGGCGGTCGAGCATTTCGGCCTGAGCGGACCGGTCGAGCGGTGGAAGAATATCCGCGACGCCATTCATGCCTGGGTTTGCGAACGCGGATTCAACGCGCAGCGCAACAGCTTCGTTCAACATGATGAAACCACCGAGCTCGACGCCAGCCTGTTGCTGATTCCGCTGGTCGGCTTCCTGCCGCCCGACGATGCGCGCGTGCACGCAACCATCGACGCGATCCGCGACGAACTGGGTTTCGGCGCGCTGGTGCTGCGTTATCAGACCATCAGCGGCGTCGACAGCCTGCCGCCTGGCGAAGGTGCATTTCTTCCTTGCAGCTTCTGGCTCGCCGACTGTCTGGCAGTGACCGGAAGGCGCGAAGAGGCCGAAGCCTTGTTCGAGAGCCTGCTCGAATACGCCAACGATGTTGGCTTGTTCGCCGAAGAGGTCGAGGCGCATAGCGGCGCGATGCTTGGTAATTTCCCGCAGGCACTGACCCACATGGCGCTCATCAACACGGCACGACTGCTGGCGATGCCGTCTTCTCTGCTGTTGCACGCTGGAGAGGACGGAGATCGCCCGGTGGCAGCGGCACAAGATGTGGCGAAGCACGCAGACGACCGCGCTTAGGAGGGCATCCCAGGGGCGTGCAGACGTTCGACGCGAATCGGCACAATGCGCCGTCTGAATCCCCTTTTGTCTGTCTCTCTGGAACTCACATGTTCGAACCCGAATCATTGGAAGAAGGAAATTCTCATCCTAGGGGGGCAACGCCGACTGATCGAGGCGTCAATTTCGCGCTCTTCTCGGCCCACGCGCAGCGTGTGGAGGTCTGCATATTCGACGATGCCGGTGAGCGCGAAGTCGCTCGGGTCACATTGCCGGAGTACACCGACGAAGTCTGGCATGGCTTCATTCCGGGATTGCAGCCGGGCACCCGCTACGGCTATCGCGTTCATGGTCGCTACGAACCGGAACAAGGACACCGCTTCAACCCCAACAAGTTGCTGCTCGACCCCTACGCGAAGGCCTACATCGGCGAACTCAAGTGGGGTCCCGAGCTTTTCGGCTATACCGTCGGCCATCCGGATGCCGATCTCAGCTTCGACGAGCGGGACAGCGCCCATCTGGTACCGAAATGCGTGGTCGTCGATTCGCACTTCCACTGGAAACAACCGGCCAACGTGCGCGTGCCGTGGGATCACACCGTGTTGTACGAGGCGCATGTACGGGGATTTACCAAGCGCCACCCGCGCCTTCCTGAGCACCTGCGCGGCACCTTCGGCGGCCTTGCAGGCGACGAGGTCTTGCGGCATATCCGCGAACTGGGCGTCACCAGCATCGAGTTGCTGCCGGTCCACACCT
>JBBRID010000515.1:0-2578 GCA_038221635.1 Burkholderiales bacterium | reverse complement strand
GCCGACATTGCGCAGCGCCGGGATTGGCGGGCCGCGAATGGCGGAACACGGCTTCGAGGCATGGTGGCCGCACGACAAGCTGGCGGTGCGCGGCTATGTCGAGGTGCTGCGTCACTACCGCGAGCTGTCCGCAATCCGCCGGCAACTCGGTGACCGGTTGTTGGACGAACGCCCCGACGCCTTCATTGGTGTCGACGCACCGGATTTCAATCTCGGCCTGGAGGCGAGGCTGAAGCAACAGGGCATCAAGACCATTCATTTCGTCAGCCCGTCGATCTGGGCCTGGCGACCCAGGCGGGTTCACCAGATCGGCAAGGCGGTCGACCACGTCTTGTGCATCTTCCCGTTCGAGCCGGCGCTGTACGCGCGCCATGGCATTGCCGCGAGTTATGTCGGCCACCCGTTGGCCGATGCGATTCCGCTGGTTCCGCCGCGCGAAGCCAGTCGTCGGGCACTCGGAATCAGCGACGGCGAAACGATGGTGGCCTTGCTGCCAGGCAGCCGGCGATCCGAGATCGAACAGATCGCGCCGCGTCTGCTTGCAGCGGCGGGCTTGATGCAACAAAGCCGCCCCGGGCTCCGGTTTGTGTTGCCCTTGGTACCCGGTTTGCGCGACATGGTCGTCGCGATCAAGTCGCGCGTCGCGGCGGAATTGCGAGTCGATCTGCTCGATGGTCAATCTCACCAGGCGATGGCTGCAAGCGATGTCGTGCTCGTCGCCAGTGGCACTGCGACGCTCGAAGCCGCCTTGTTCAAGCGGCCGATGGTGATCTGCTATGTGATGAATGGTCTGAGCTGGCAAATCATGAAGCGCATGCAATTGCAGCCCTGGGTCGGTCTGCCGAATATCCTGCTCGAAGATTTTGCGGTCCCCGAGTTGCTGCAGGACGCGGCAACGCCGCAGCGCATTGCCGCTGCCGGCCTGCAATGGCTGGATGACCCGCAGGCTTGCGAGCGTGTCGCCGAGCGCTTTGAGTCTTTGCACCTTCTGCTTCGTCGCGACATGGCGAAAGTGGCGACCGAGGTTGTGGAACATGTCATTGCCCAGTAGGAAACGCGGGAAGCCGCCTGCCAGGCTCGATCTGTGTCGAAACCGGATCGGCCTGATAGCCGGTGTCGACGAAGCCGGCAGGGGCCCATTGGCCGGTCCGGTGGTCGCGGCTGCGGTGATCCTGGACCCCCGGCAACGCATTGCGGGCCTGCGCGATTCGAAGGAACTGACCAGGTTGCAACGTGAGCGTCTGGTCGATCAGATTCGTGCCAAAGCCCTGTGCTGCAGTGTGGCCGTCGCCAATGTCGAGGAGATCGATCGCCTCAACATTCTGCAGGCGAGCCTGCTGGCCATGCAGCGTGCAGTGTTTGCGCTGCGCCTTCGACCGAACCTCGTGCTTGTCGATGGCAACCAGCTGCCGGCGTTTGCGCTGCCTGCCGAGTCGGTGGTCAATGGCGACGCACGGATTGCAGCGATTGCCGCCGCATCGATCCTGGCCAAGGTCCATCGCGACGCCTTGTGTTCGGACCTCGATCTGCGCTATCCGGCCTATGGTTTCGCGCGCCACAAAGGCTATGCGACGCTGGTCCATCGCGAGGCGCTGCGCTTGCACGGTGCTTGCCCCGAACACCGCCGCAGCTTCGCACCGGTTGCCCAGGCATTGGGCCTGCTGCCGCTGGTCGAACTTCGACCAATCGGCGAGAGGGTTTGTATTGACCTGCTTGGTGACCCCTGATGGCCCGGATCAAGTCGATCGCGTCGCGCAGCAACCCGCAGTGGCAGCGCTTGCGCAAACTCGCCAGCCAGGCTTCCGCCTACCGCGAGCAAGGCGTTGTCTGGGTTGAGGGTGAGCATCTGTGTGCGGAAGCACACCGGCACGCTGTGCCGGTAGCTTGCGCGGTGATCGGCGAGTCGGCCTGGGAGCAGCCGCACCTGCGCCGGCTCTCCGAAGTTGCCGATGAGGTGTTGCTGCTACCCGATCACATGCTCGCGGCGCTCAGCAGCATGGATTCGGCGCCACCGATTGCCTTCGTGCTGCCGCTGCCAGCGTCGCCGCTTGTCGATCCGGTCGCAGCAACGGTCGTGCTCGATCGGCTGCAAGACGCAGGCAATGTCGGCACCATCCTGCGCAGCGCCTGCGCATTCGGGTTCGGTCAGGTGATTGCTCTGAAGGGCAGCGCGGCGCTATGGTCGCCCAAGGTGCTGCGTGCCGGCATGGGCGCCCACTTCGGCTTGCGCCTGATCGAGGGCTGCGCGGCGGACGCGCTTGACGAACTGACAGTGCCCTTGCTGGCGACCAGTTCACACGCCCATGATTCGATCGACTCGGTCCGGTTGCCCTGGCCTTGCGGTTGGGTGATGGGGCATGAAGGCCAGGGGTTGTCTGCCGGGGTCAGTCAACGCTGCGGTCGAATGTTGAAGATCGTCCAGCCGGGTGGGATGGAGTCTTTGAACGTAGCCGTGGCGGCTTCGATATGTCTCTACGAATCGTCGCGCCAGCGTTTGAAATAGGCAGATTCTGTTTCTCGGCTGGGACGGGGCGGGGCTGGCGCGGGCGCGCCGGGACGGGCTGCCGGGTTCTGCTCC
>JBBRID010000514.1:0-2582 GCA_038221635.1 Burkholderiales bacterium | reverse complement strand
TCGCGCTGGACGGGTCGAGAATATGAATGACGATTTTTTCACCGAACAAGGTGGGCAGGGTGCTGACCCGGAAATCAATCGCCTTGGTGCCGAACTTCAGCTTCATCCGGCCATCTTGCGGGACTCGCTTTTCCGAGATGTCCAGTCGGGAGATCACCTTGATTCGCGAAGCCAGCTTGTCCTTGATCGCGATCGGCGGCTGGGTGATCTCGCGCAGCTCGCCGTCGATGCGAAAGCGCACCCGATAGTGGTACTCGTAGGGCTCGAAATGCAGGTCCGACGCGCGGGCATTGATCGCATCGATCAGCATCTTCTGCAGAAACCGCACCACCGGCGCGTCTTCGACGTCGGCGCCAACGTCGGCTGACTCGGGCGCCGCGCTTTCCTCGGTGATGTCGAATTCGAATTCGCCGGAGGTGAGGAGTTCCAGCGCCTCGGCCGCCGATCCTCCGCGGGCCTCGATCAGCCTGGACAGCTTGTCGTGCTCGACGATGACCCACTCGGGACTCAACTGCGTGGCGAACTTGATCCGCTCGGCGGCTTCCTGATCGGTCGGATCGGCGCCTCCGATGAACAAGCGGTTGCCACGTTTGCCCAGCACAACGACCTGGTATTGCTGGGCCATTCGGCTGTCGATGACGTTGCGAGGCAATCGGTCCGGCGTGATCGCCGCCAGATCCAGCAGCGGCAGCGCCAATGCGGAAGACAAGGTGTGGGCAAGTTCGGCCGGCGTCAGTGCGCCGGCGGCAATCACGGCTCCAACAAAACTCGACTTACTTTCCTTGGCCTGTTTGGCCAACTCTTCGGCAACCCGCGGGTTGAGCTTGCCGGCGTGAACCAAGACGCGAGCGGCGCCGGACAGCGCCGTAGAGGGTGCTTCTGCCAAAGTATCCATTTCAGGCATTGAAGCCAGTCCGTGGCATGCGCAAGTTCAATATCACTGCGCGAACCGCGAGCAGGTGCAAGAGATGGAGGAAGCGAGGAGTCAATTGAGGCAAGCCTTATCCGGTTTCCCGTGGATGATCGCTGATTCATCGGCGGCTGTAAATCGACCAGAAGTGTGGGCCACAAACGCCGTCGACCCACACGCCATGGCGGATCCGATGCGTTGAGTCGATGGTCGGGGTGAGAGGATTCGAACCTCCGGCCTCTACGTCCCGAACGTAGCGCTCTACCAGGCTAAGCTACACCCCGCGGTGTCTGTCGTTTCTCGCCATCAACATTGCATTGAAGGCCGTATAAAGATCAATTAGACCTCTCCACAGAGCGAACACATAATTCTAGCAGAGCTTCCCGTGACTGCGATGGGGGGAGCGTCGCCAGACATTGCCGTGCCTTTTCGGTTTCGGCGCGCGCCGACTCTCGGGTGGCTTCAATTGCCCCGGTGCGCTTGACGATCGCTACGATTTCGTCGAGCCGCGCGACCTCGCCATCCTCGATGGCGCGGCGAATCAGCTCGCGTTCGGCGGTGGTGCCGCGAGACATCGCTAGCAGCAGCGGCAATGTCGTCTTGCCCTCACGCAGATCGTCACCGACGTTCTTGCCCAGTTCGGTGGTGGCACCTTCGTAGTCGAGCACATCGTCGATCAACTGGAAGGCGGTTCCCAGGGATCGGCCGTAGCTGGCGCAAGCTTCTTCGATTTCCGGGCTGGCCTCGGCCAGGATCGCCCCCAAGCGTGCGCTGGCCTCGAACAACTTGGCGGTCTTGAACCGGATCACACGCAAGTAGTCCTCGACCGCGAGGTCGGGATCGTGCATGTTCATCAACTGCAGCACTTCACCTTCGGCAATCACGTTGGTGGCATCGGCCAGCACGTCGAGCACGCGCATGCGGTTCAGGGACACCATCATCTGGAAGGCGCGCGAGTAGACAAAATCGCCGACCAGCACGCTGGCCGCGTTGCCGAACATGGCGTTGGCTGTTTTCCGGCCGCGCCGCAATGCCGACTCGTCGACAACGTCGTCGTGAAGCAGTGTGGCGGTGTGGATGAACTCGACCGTTGCCGCCAGCTCGTGACGCTCAGGCCCATTGAAACCGAGTGCCGTCGAAAAAAGCAGCACGAGGCGCGGCCGGATGCGCTTGCCGCCAGCATCGATGATGTAGCGGCCGATCTGGTTGATCAGTGCCACGTTCGAAGCCAGTCGACGTCGAATCACTTCGTCGACCTGATCCATTTCGGATCGCATTTCAAGCATGGCGTCGGAGAACAACGCCGTTTTGGTGGGAGACGCCGTCTGCACGCTGATCTCGAATGTCCGGGGGAAGTTGAGCGGATTATAGGAAGCACGCCGGTTGGCGGCAGACAACGGATTGGCGATGGTGCAGTCGATGACGGCGTTGCGGCAGGTGCGGATCGGCTTTCTTGCGGGAAAGGGCGTCAGGATGGTATGATCTTGGGCTTCGCGTTTTCCGCGCAGGCATTTTCGTGGCCGACCCACCGTTCCTTGTGTCGGTAAGTCGGTAAGGCACGAAGTGCAGATTCAATGAAAGGGCTGATATGTACGCGGTCATAAAAACCGGTGGCAAGCAATATCGCGTTGCTGCTGGCGAAAAGATCAAGATAGAACAGATAGCTGCGGAC
>JBBRID010000513.1:0-2594 GCA_038221635.1 Burkholderiales bacterium | reverse complement strand
CCGAAACCGGTGTCGACTACATCTCGACTTCGCGACCGCAACAATCCGCCGCCGCTGTCGATATCGGACTGGACGATGCCTGATTCGTCGGGCCAGGCGACTGCATCCGTGCGTCCCGGCATCTTCTTTCTGGTGGTCGGCGCCAGCGGCGTGGGCAAGGACAGCTTGCTCGATGGCGCCCGCACGTGGCTCGCCGACGATCCGCGTTATGTATTCGCCACTCGCAGCATCACCCGAGCGGCTGGTGCCGGCGGCGAAGCGCATCAGGCGATCAGTGACCAAGCCTTCGACGAGCAGCAAGCCGCGGGTCGATTCTTGTTGACTTGGGAGGCCCATGGCTTGCGCTACGGGTTGCAGCAAAGCCTGGCGCAGGACATCGCCGCGGGTCGCCATGTGGTGGCCAATGGATCGCGTGCCACCATTGCGCGTCTGGCTGAATGCGTGCCCCGCCTGGTGGTGCTGAACGTGACGGCCGATCTCGCCGCGCGTGAACAGCGCATCGCTGGGCGCGGACGCGAGCAGGGAGCAGCCATCACGTCACGCTTGCAGCGAAGCGTGGCGCTGGAGATTCCGGCTGGCGTTGAGCTGATGACGGTGGCCAACGACGGCGCGCTCGACGAAGGCATTGCCCTTTTCATGGCCGCCCTGGACAGCGCCTGCCGCCCGATTGCCATGGCCGACCAATCGCCGCGCATCCAGCACGCGGCTCTCGCGCCTGCCACTGCAAGCCGGGATGCCCTGCATGCCAAGATCGGCGGCGCCGAACTTGATCATTCTGGGTACGAGCGCGTGCTCCACGATATCGTTCAGGGGCGCTACAGCGACAGTGAAGTGACGTCGTTTCTGGTCGCGGCGACGCGCCACCTGACCGACGCCGAAGTGATTGCATTGGCGCGCGTTCGTTCGACCTTCATGCGAAGGATCAATTGGGATGCGCCGATCGTGGTCGACAAACATTCGTTGGGTGGCATTCCCGGCAGCCGCATCACGATGCTCGTGGTGCCGATCGTGGCCGCACATGGTTTCGTCGTCCCCAAGACGTCGTCACGCGCCATCACGTCGCCGGCCGGGACCGCTGACGCGATGGAAACCCTGGCCAAGGTCGATCTGACGCCAGACGAAGTTCGCCGGGCGGTCAACCGGGCAGGTGCCTGCATCGCCTGGAACGGCCGCCTCAATCATTCCAGGCTCGACGACGTGATGAACGCCATCACCCGGCCCATGGGCATCGACTCGACCCGCTGGTCGGTGGCTTCAATCCTGTCGAAGAAGCTGAGTGCAGGTTCGACCCATGTGATTGTCGATCTGCCGTGGGGACCGCAGGCCAAATTGCGCACTCAGCACGACGCTGTTGCGCTGCGCCGATTGTTCGAGACCGTTGGCGATGCGCTTGGCTTGGTGGTATCGACCCGGATCACCGATGGTTCTGCGCCGATCGGCCGAGGCGTCGGGCCGGCGCTCGAGGTCCGCGATGTCATGCAGGTGCTCGACAACGACCCCGCCGCACCCCGCGATCTGACCGCCAAGGCGCTGCAATTTGCGAGCCACATCCTGGCCTGGGACCCGCGCCTGGGAAATGAAGCCGCAGGTCGCGAACGCGCCGTCCAGTTGTTGCAATCGGGTGCCGCGAGGGATCGATTGGAGCAGATCATCGAGGCCCAGGGTCGCCGCGACGCGCCCATCCTGGCGGGGGCGTCGACCCATACCGTGTCCGCCCCGTTCTCCGGGCGAGTGCGCAGTATCGAGATCTCGCAGATCAGCGCAATCGCCCGTGCCGCAGGCGCGCCAAGCGATGCCTCGGCTGGGATCGGTCTCGTTTCCCAGGTCGGCGACGAACTGCGAGTCGGCGACCCGATCTACACCATCCACGCCGGCAACGCTGCGACACTTGATATCGCGACCTCGCTGGCTGCTGCAAACTGCGGCTTTCAGTGAACCCTGCAATGCCTCTCAATCCGATCATTCGACCAAAGGACAATGCCATCATGAAACGATCCTTCGCCTTCGCCGCCGCCGTGACCCTCGCCAGCGCCTTCTCGTTCGCGCAGGCACAAAACACCGCACCGATGAAAATCACGCTCGCTGGCGGTTCGGTGGGCGGTGCCTGGAGTGCGGTGGGCAATGCGATCGGCGAAACGCTGCGGCGCGAATACCCGGGAACGTCGTTCACCTACGAGCCAGGGCGCGAGCAGTCGAACATCCTGCTGGTGTCGCAGGGTCGGGTCCAACTCGGCATCGCGCACGCGCAGATGGTCAACCGGGCCCGCAAAGGTGGTGAGCCGTTCAAGGAGCCAGTCACCAATGTGCGCGCCATCGCCTTGGTCGACCCTCTGGCTGCCCTGCAGATCTTCGTGCGACCGGAGTCAGGCTTCGACAGCCTTGAACAGATCGTGCAACAGAAGAAGCCAGTACGTGTTGCGGTCAACCAGCGCGGCACGATGATGGCAATTGCCGCCGAGGAACTTCTCGAGGCCTACGGTCTGCCAATCAAGACCATCGAGTCCTGGGGCGGCAAGGTGCACTACGTGTCGTTCAACGAGGGCCTGGACATGATGAAGAACAAGCAGGCCGATGTCATCATCAACTTGCTGGCC
>JBBRID010000512.1:0-2618 GCA_038221635.1 Burkholderiales bacterium | reverse complement strand
AGCGGCGCAGTCGGTGCCGCGTCGAGCGCGTCAGCAGCACGATAAAAGACGCAGCAAGGCAAGCGATGTTCCTGTCCAATTTCAGCGTCAAGCGCCCGGTGCCGATGGTGGTGATCATCATCGGGCTGATGGCGCTCGGTCTGCTCGCGCTGTCGAAGCTGCGCGTCAACCAGATTCCCGACGTCGAGCAGCCGATCCTCACCGTCACCATCCCCTACCCCGGAGCATCGCCGGACACCGTCGAGCGTGAGGTCATCAACCGGATCGAGAAGGCCCTGCAGGGCATCTCCGGCGTCGACCGGCTGCGCTCGACCGCCAGTGAAGGCAACGCTTCGCTGGTCCTGCTGTTCAATTTCGACAAGAACATGGTGGTCGCGGCCGACGAGGTGCGCAATGCCATCGGGTCGGTGCGCTACAAGCTGCCGGTCGAGATCCGCGAGCCCATCCTGCAGCGTCTCGATCCGTCGGCACAGCCGATCATGCAGCTGGCGCTGTCGTCGACCTCGCAATCGCATGCCGCGATCTCGCGGCTGGCCGAAGACCAGCTCGCCGACCGTCTCCGCGGCATCCCGGGTGTCGCGGTGGTGAACGTCAACGGCGCGCTGAAACGAGAACTGTCGGTTCTGTTGCGGTCGCAGAAGCTGCGCGAACACGAGGTGTCGGTCACCGAGGTGGTTGCGGCACTGCGCGCGCAGAACACCACCGCCCCGGTGGGCAAGGTGCGCGGCGAGTTGGAAGACCAGAGCATCCGGCTGGTCGGGCGCATCGAGTCGCCGGCCGAGTTTGGCCAGATCGTCGTCAAGCGACGTGGCAACGAGATGGTTCGGCTGGCGCAGGTCGCGCAGGTCGAGGACGGCTTTGCCGAGCTGTCGTCGCGGTCGATGCGCAGCGGTCATCCGAACGTCGGCCTGTCGATCACCCGTACCCGCGAGGCCAGCACCGTCAGCGTGGCCGAACGAATCCGCAAGGTGGTAGCCGAGATCGGCCCGAGCCTGCCGCAAGGAACCAAGCTCGAGGTCACCCGCGACGGCGGCGTCGACGCACAGAACAGCCTCAACAACGTGATCCACGCCTTGCTGTTCGGCGCGGTGCTGACCATCTTCGTGGTCTACATCTTTCTGAACTCGTGGCGTTCGACCCTGATCACTGCGCTGTCCTTGCCGACATCGGTGGTGGCGGCTTTCATCGCGGTCTGGCTGGCGGGCTTCACGCTCAATTTCATGAGTCTGCTCGGACTGTCGCTGGCGATCGGCGTGCTGATCGACGATGCCATCGTCGTGCGCGAGAACATCGTTCGCCACATGGAGATGGGCGAAGACCGGCGCACCGCGGCGCTCAACGGCACCAGCGAGATCGGCCTGGCGGTGGCGGCCACCACCTTCTCGATCGTCGCGGTATTCATTCCGGTGGCCTTCATGCCCGGCGTGTCGGGTGAATGGTTCAGGCCGTTCGGCGTGACGGTGGTGGCGTCGGTGCTGGTCAGCCTGTTCATCAGCTTCACGCTGGATCCGATGCTGTCGGCAGTCTGGGGTGATCCGCCAGGCCACCACCTGGAACAGAAAACGGGCATCAGTCGGACGCTGCATCGCTTCAACCTTTGGTTCGATCACCAGGCCGACCGTTACGGCCGTGTCATCGCGTGGGCACTGCATCACCGCAAATGGATGGCAGTCTTTGCGTTCGCCAGTCTGGTCGGTGCGTTGGCGCTGCAAGCCACGCTGGGTGGCTCGAGCTTCCTGCCAGCGTCGGACTCTGGCACGCTCGCAATCGAGATCCGCACCCCGCCGAGCAGCAGCCTCGAATACTCGAAGCTGAAGGTCGAAGCGGCTGCCCAACTGGCGCGCACCTTGCCCGAGACGGTTGCAACCAACAGCAATGTGACCCCCAGCGGTGGTCGCATCTATGTCGACATCGGCAAGAGCAACAAGCGCAAACGCGCGGCCGGCGCGATCGCCATCGATCTGCGCCGTCTGGTGGCGCGTCTGGTGGGCGCCGAATACGTGGTGATCGAAGACCTCAACAACGGCGCGCAGAAACCAGTGCAGATCCAGTTCTCCGGGCCCGACTCACGTGAGCTGCTGGCGATCACGACACGCTTCATGGAGCAATTGCGGCAGGTGCCCGGCGCCGTCGACGTCGGCCTGTCCGAGCAGGACCCGCAAAATGAACTGAAGATCGAGCTCGATCGCGGCCTGGCCAATTCGCTGGGCATCTCGGCCGGTGACGCCGCGCAAGGCCTGCGCGTTGCGTTCGCCGGCGTCGAAGCCGGCGACTGGATCGATCCGATCGGCGAGACCCGCGACGTCGCGGTGCGCCTGCATCCCGACGACCGGGTCGACGCCGGCAACATCGAGCGCCTGCCGATCGCGGTGGGCGGCAGCAACCAGATGGTGCCGCTGGAGCAGATCGCTACCATCACGATGGGGCGCGGCCCGTCGCAGATCCAGCATTTCGACGGCAAACGCACGATTTCCGTGGCCGCCAATGCTCAGGGCAGATCGCCCGGCGAAGTGACCGCCGACGCGATGAAACTGGCGCGCTCTATGCAATATCCACCCGGCTTCGGCCTGGAACTGGCCGGCGCCTCACGTGATCAGCAAGAGGTATTCACCCAGATG
>JBBRID010000511.1:0-2634 GCA_038221635.1 Burkholderiales bacterium | reverse complement strand
TGTTCGACATGGGCAGCGGCCAATACAAACGCGAGATTGCGCGCGCGCGAACCTTCGGCTTTACCAAAGATGTCGAGATGATGCGCGCGCGCGGCCTGGGCCTGGGCGGCAGCATGGACAACGTTGTCGTCGTCGATGACCACAAGGTGCTGAACGCCGGCGGCCTGCGCTACGACGACGAATTCGTCAAGCACAAGATGCTCGACGCGATCGGCGACATGTACATGATAGGTCATCCGTTGATTGCCGCGTACAGTGCGTTCAAGAGCGGTCACGCGCTGAACAACCTGCTGTTGCGCGCTTTGCTCGACGATCCTGGTTCGTACGAAATTGTCAGTTTCGACGACGCCGCCAAGGCACCACCCGGCCTGGCCGAGTTGGCTCCTGCATGGTGAAACGTTCGCCTGCCAAGGATAGCTGGTGATTTTTCGAGCGCTGATTCTCATCGGCCTGCTGGCCAGTCTGATCTGTTTTGCAGCTTATGTCTGGACCGGCGAGACGCGCTGGCGCCGCCGTGGCGTGCTTGTCGTCAGCTGGACGGTGGGCAGCGCATTGATCTTTTTTGCGGTGCTCTTCGTGCAGCGGGTCATCGAGATGATGTGAAGAACCGGGACTTCAGCCCGAGGTCGACCACTCGAAGAAGCGGGCGATTGCGGGCAGGTAGGTCTCGAAGCCGCTGAAGGCATGATCGCCGCCGTCGATCAACGTGATCCGGGCCGACGGGTAGCGGGCGCACATTTCACGCCAGTCCAGCACCTCGTCACCCTTGGCGATCAAGGCCCAAGTCTGATTCTGATTGGTCAGACTGGCGGGCGTCATCAGTCGCAGGTCGTCGACATACTCCGCGCGGAATTCGAATGGCTCGTCGCTGTGCCACATCGTCGTGCTGCCGACCATCGTGGCCAAACCGCGTGCCGGATCGACCGCCGGATTGATCAGCACGGTTCGACACAGCAGCCACTCACCAAGTACGGTGGCATAAAAGCCGCCGAGCGAACTGCCGACGATCGCGCTGCTCGCCGCCGGCCAGTCGGCGATCAGCTCCTTGAGCATCGCCAATGCCTGTGCCGGCGAAGCGGGCAGTTGCGGACAGATCCACACGACCGCCGGATGGTTTTCCGCAACCCAGCCTGCCATCTGCCGGGCCTTGGTCGACTGTGGCGACGAACGAAAGCCGTGCAGATAGAGCAGGTGACTGACAGGGCCGGCCTCGCGGTCAGTCAGGTCGGGTGAAGCGGGCGTCAATGTGTTCACCGTGTTGCTTTGCGCGCAGTCAGTCCGTCCAGCAGTTTTTCGTGGATGCCACTGAAGCCGCCATTGCTCATGCACAACACGTGGTCCCCCGGCCTCGCCACGGCCAGGATCTTGGTCACCAACTGATCGATGTCGTCGCTGACGACCACCGGAACCTCCAGCGGGGCCAACGACTCGGCGGCATCCCAGTCGAGGCCTTTGCTGTGACAGAAGGCGAGATCGACTTCTTCGAGCGCCCAGGGCAATTGGGCCTTCATACTGCCGAGTTTCATGGTGTTCGAACGGGGCTCGAAAACGGCCAGGATTCGCGTGCGGATCTGGTCATGTGCACTTTGCAGCGCGTCGAGCTTGCGGCGCAGCCCGTTGACGGTGGCATGGATGGCGGTCGGGTGGTGAGCGAAATCGTCGTAGACGGTGATGCCGCCGAGCTCGCCGCGACACTCGAGCCGGCGCCGCACGTTGCCGAAGCTGCCCAGTGCCTTGGCGGCCAGTTCGGCGTCGACGCCGACATGTTCTGCCGCTGCGATCGCCGCCAGCGCATTGAGCTGGTTGTGCTCGCCAAGCAGATTCCACTCGACCCGGGCGATCCTCATTGAGCCACGCAAGACGTCGAAAGCCTGCACCTCGCCCCGTGAGCGCAACTGGCCCGGTGCCTCCTTGCGCGCGCCGAAGCGCATCACTTCGCTCCAACAGCCCATTTGCAGAACGCGCTGCAAGGCGTCGTCGCGGGCGTTGACGACCAGGCGGCCAGATGCCGGCACGGTACGCACCAGATGGTGGAACTGCCGCTCGATCGCAGCGAGGTCATCGAAGATGTCGGCGTGATCGAACTCGAGGTTGTTCAGCACCGCGGTGCGCGGGCGGTAGTGGACGAACTTGCTGCGCTTGTCGAAGAAGGCGGTGTCGTATTCGTCTGCCTCGATCACGAAGGGCTGGCTGGTCTTGCCATCGACCTTTCCGAGCCGCGCCGACACGCCGAAGTCGACCGGCACGCCGCCGATCAGAAAGCCCGGCTGCTGACCCGCGCTTTCGAGAATCCACGCCAGCATTGCCGAGGTCGTCGTCTTGCCATGGGTGCCGGCAACAGCCAGCACGTGCCGACCCGGCAGAACCTGCTCAGCCAGCCACTGTGGGCCGCTGGTATAGCGCAGGCCGGCATCGAGAATTGCTTCCATCAGCGGATTGCCGCGCGACACGACATTGCCGATGACGAAGACGTCGGGATGCAGCTTCAGTTGATCGGCGTCGTAGCCATCGATCAGCTCGATGCCCAGCGCGCGCAACTGATCGCTCATCGGCGGATAGACGCTGGCGTCGCAGCCGGTCACCCGATGTCCGGCCTCGCGTGCCAGCGCAGCCAGGCCGCCCATGAAGGTGCCG
>JBBRID010000510.1:0-2641 GCA_038221635.1 Burkholderiales bacterium | reverse complement strand
GGTGAACACTTCCGGATGTGATTGTGGGCCCCCCAGTCGCTTAGCTATTTCCCCCCAGGGGCGCCACCCCATGGGCCGGCAAAGCCGGACCGCGGGCGGGGCGTGATATGCACTGGCCGGCCATGAGCCTCTACGGAGCATCAACCACCGCGTGGTCATCGGTTGAGGCGGTCTTGTGAAGCCGTCATTGCAGGTTCGGCTTTCGCAGCACCTTGCGTTGACACCGCAGTTGCAGCAATCGATACGGTTGTTGCAGTTGTCGACGCTGGAGTTGCACCAGGAAGTCGAGCAGATGCTCGAGCAAAACCCGTTTCTGGAGCCCGAGGAAGACAGCGGCGCCGGGATCGAGCCGATGTCCGAACGGCTGAGCCCGTCGGAACGGGCTGGCGAGCGGGAAGTCGAGCGCGCAGTCGATACGACGCATGATGCGGCCGACGACGTGCCGGCTGTCGACAGTGCCGAGTTCGGTGCGACTGAACGCGACGACTGGGAAAACGGCACCGAGCGGGAAGATTTCGACGGCATTCGCGAGACGCCGAGCCTCGGCGCCGGAAGCAGTGGCAGCGACGACGACGATTTCGAGCCGCGCGAGCGTGGCCAGGAAGGCATCACACTGGCCGAGCACCTTCGCCAGCAATTGCTCGGCATGCGCTTGTCGGCCGAAGACGCGGGTGCTGTCCATGTGCTGATCGAATCGCTGACCGATGACGGCTACCTGGCAGATTCGCTGGAGGAAATTGCGGCCGGTCTGGTCGACGAAGGCGAGGCACGCGAAGAGTTGCTCGATCGACTGGGTTGCGCACTGAAATGGCTGCAGGGGATGGAGCCGATCGGTGTCGGCGCACGCGATCTGTCCGAATGCCTGTGCCTGCAATTGCGCACCCGACCACGCTGCGAGGCCCAGGCCATCGCCGTCATCGTCTGCAAAACCCACCTCGAGCTGCTGGCCCGGCGCGACCTGAAACGCCTGATCGCGGCGACCGGCGCCGACGAGGATCTGCTGCGCGAAGCCCAGGCGCTGATCGTCACGCTGGAGCCCAAAC
Source organism: Burkholderiales bacterium (assembly GCA_038221635.1). Taxonomy (GTDB): domain Bacteria; phylum Pseudomonadota; class Gammaproteobacteria; order Burkholderiales; family Burkholderiaceae_C; genus Ideonella_A. The sequence continues at coordinate 1,598 of JBBRID010000510.1, read as the reverse complement.
CGGGTCGTCCTTTCAGCCGGGCCGAGGCCAACATCATCATTCCCGACGTGATCGTGCAGAAGGCCGGTCGGGGTTGGAAAGCGGTGCTCAATCCCGATGTCATGCCCAAGCTGCGCATCAACGACCTGTATGCACAGGCCATCAAGCAGCAGCGCGGAGGTCGCGGGGCGGCAGTGAACGGCAACCATGCCGGCCTGAGTGCACGCCTGCAAGAAGCGCGCTGGTTCATGAAGAACATCCTGCAGCGCTTCGACACCATCCAGCGTGTCTCGCAGGCCATCGTCGAGCGACAGAAAGGCTTTTTCAGCCACGGCGAAATCGCGATGAAGCCGCTGGTGCTGCGCGAGATCGCCGACGAACTGGGCTTGCACGAGTCGACCATTTCTCGCGTGACGACGGCCAAATACATGGCGACGTCGTTCGGCACCTTCGAGCTCAAATACTTTTTTGGTTCGTCGCTGAATACCGACGTCGGCGGCAATGCATCGAGCACCGCCGTGCGGGCGTTGATCAAGCAGTTCGTTGCAGCCGAGAATCAGGGCAAGCCGCTGTCCGATAGCCAGTTGTCTACCATGCTCGAGGAACAAGGCATTCAGGTGGCCCGACGCACCGTCGCCAAATACCGCGAAGCGCTGAAGATCGCGCCGGCAAACCTGCGCAAGAGGATGTGATGGACCAGCCCCTACGGCGGCCCGAAGTTCGTTGCGCCCGCGGGAGCATCGGCACGTGACGCTGCCCCTGTTTCTACCGTGCGCGGCGGGCGTCGAGCAGTTGCTTGCCGACGAGCTGGCGGGCATCCTGCCAGGGGTCGCATTGCGACCGGTTCGGGGCGGGGTGGGTCTGGACGGTGGGCCGTTGGAGGTGATGAAGCTGAACCTCGAGTGCCGGCTCGCGCAGCGCGTGCTGGCCGAGGTTGCCGAAGGTCCGTATCAATCGGAAGACGACATCTATGAGCTGGGACGCAGCGTCGACTGGACGCAATGGATCACACCCGCTCACACGCTGCGGGTTGACACCACGGCAACGCGCAGCCCGTTGCGCAGCTTGAATTTCGTTGCGCTGCGCATCAAGGATGCAGTGTGTGACGTGATGCGTGAAGCGGCCGGCGAACGGCCGAGCGTCGACACCCGCCACCCGGATCTGCCGCTTTTGCTGCATCTCGGCCCGCAACGCGCATCGGTTTATGTCGACAGCTCTGGCGAGCCGCTGTTCAAGCGCGGCTGGCGCGAGGACAAGGGTGATGCGCCGCTCAAGGAAACGCTGGCCGCGGCGATGCTGGCTGCCGCCGGCTGGCGCGGCACGAGCGAAGCCGGGGGCGCATTGCACGATCCATGCTGCGGATCGGGCACGATTGCCATCGAGGCGGCTCAGATTGCTTGCGGGATCGCGCCAGGTCTGAAGCGCCGTTTCGCCTTCGAGCGCCTGTTGCCGTTCAGCGATCCCGACAGCCGCGCCGAGTGGCAACGCATGAAGAGCCACGCGCAGACGAGGATTCATCCGTCGGCGGTACCGATCCATGCCAGCGATGTCTCGTTTCGAATGGTCGACTTTGCCCGGCGCAACGCGCAGCCCGTTGCGCAGCTTGAATTTCGTTGCGC
>JBBRID010000509.1:0-2653 GCA_038221635.1 Burkholderiales bacterium | reverse complement strand
ATGTGCCGATCACCCAATCGGGCTCGACACCAGGTTCATGTAGCGCCCGATAGACGCCCAACTGATAGGCACCGAGCGCGCCGCCACCTTGCAGAACGAGTACCGTTTGCCCAGGCGGGGTAGGGGGCTTGCGCGAAGCGGCGGGTTTTTCTGCTTGAGTTGGCATGGGCGGGCGTTTGAGGCCCCAAGGAGCAACTGACCTTACCCGCGATCGGTCGTGGCGAGAAGCCCGAATCGCGCCTGAAGGCATTCTCACAGAAGATTCCGAAAGAGGCCCATCAACATTCCACGATGTTGACAGCCAGCCCCCCGCGAGCCGTTTCCTTGTATTTGCTCATCATGTCGGCACCGGTCTCGCGCATCGTCTTGATCACCTTGTCGAGGCTGACATGGTGGCTGCCGTCGCCGCGCAGCGACATTCGAGCGGCGTTGATGGCCTTGACCGAGGCGATGGCATTGCGTTCGATGCACGGGATCTGCACCAATCCCCCGACCGGATCGCAAGTCAGGCCGAGGTGGTGTTCCATGCCGATCTCGGCGGCGTTCTCGACCTGTTCCGGGCTGCCACCGAGCAGGGCGCACAAACCGCCGGCGGCCATCGAGCAGGCGACGCCGACCTCGCCCTGGCAGCCGACCTCGGCACCGCTGATCGACGCGTTCTCCTTGTAGAGCAGGCCGATCGCGGCGGCAGTCAACAGGAAGTCGATCACGCCGCGGTCATTGGCGCCGGGCAGGAAGCGCCGGTAGTAGTGCAACACCGCCGGCACGATGCCGGCCGCCCCGTTGGTCGGCGCGGTGACGACACGCCCGCCGGCGGCGTTCTCCTCGTTGACGGCCAGCGCAAACAGGTTGACCCAATCCAGCACTTCGAGTGGATCCCCTGCGCCACCGATCAGCGATGGATGGCCGTGCTGGGTCGCGATCACCGATTGCCCGGTCAGCTGCCGGTAAATTTCGGATGCGCGGCGTTTGACCTTGAATCCGCCCGGCAACACCCCGTCAGTGCGGCAGCCCCTTTCGACGCAGGCCTGCATGACCGACCAGATCGTCAACAAGCCTTTGTCGATGTCGGCATCGCTGCGCCAATGACGCTCGTTGCGGCGCATCACCTCGGCGATGGTGCACTGCTCGCGTTGGGTGATCTGCAGCAGTTCGGCGCCAGAGTGGAATGGCAGTGGCAGCGCCGTCGTGTCGGCGACGATCGCCTTCTGCTTCGAGCCGTCAGCCGCCACCTCGTCGCTGACGACGAAACCGCCGCCTACCGAGTAATAACTGCGGCTGTCGATCTCAGCACCATCGCTTGCGAAGGCGGTGAATCGCATGCCATTGGTGTGGAACGGCAGGCGCTGGCGGCGATGAAACGACAAATCTCCCGTTTCGTCGAAGGCAATGGCGTGCTGCCCGGCGAGCAGCAGTTGGCCGTCGGCGCGAATCGCTGCCAGCAGCGCCGGCACCTGTTCGACGTCGACCGTGTCGGGTTCATGCCCGGCGAGCCCGAGCAGCACCGCCTTGTCGCTGCCATGGCCCTTGCCGGTGGCGCCGAGCGAACCGAACAGTTCGACCTTGACGCGCCGCGTCTGGTCGAGCAGATCGGTGTGAACAAGGCGCTGCACGAACAGCCGCGCCGCACGCATCGGACCTACCGTGTGCGAACTGCTCGGGCCGATTCCGATCTTGAACAGGTCGAAGACTGAAACGGCCATGGCGGGTCAGGTGTCGTTGTCGGCCGCACTCACCGGCAGGCACGAGCAGAACAGGTTGCGATCGCCGTAGACGTTGTCGACCCGGCCGACCTGTGACCAATATTTGGCGCGCCGCAAACCTTCCATCGGATAGGCTGCCACTGCTCGATCGTAGGGATGTTGCCAGTCGGCCTGCAGCAGCGTTTGCGCCGTGTGCGGCGCAGCCTTCAACGGATTGTCTTCGCGTGGCCAGGCGCCGCTCTCGACCTGACTGATTTCGGCACGGATCGCGATCATCGCGTCGCAGAAGCGATCCAGCTCGCTCAAGGGCTCGCTCTCGGTGGGTTCGACCATCAACGTGCCGGCAACGGGAAAGCTCAACGTCGGCGCGTGAAAGCCGTAGTCGATCAGCCGCTTGGCGACGTCCTCGGCGGCGATGCCACTGCTTTCCTTCAGTGGCCGCAAATCGAGGATGCACTCGTGTGCGACGCCACCACCCTTGATGCCATCGATGTTGCCGCTGAAATGGATGTCGTAGTGCGCGGCCAGCCGCGCGGCGACGTAGTTGGCGCTGAGAATCGCGATTTCGGTGGCCCGGTGCAGCCCGTCGGCGCCCATCATCCGCATGTACATCCAGCTGATCGGCAACACCGCCGCATTGCCCAGCGGCGCTGCCGATACGGCACCCACGGTCGAGCCGGGATTCAGGCCGGCGCTGTGGTGGCCCGGCAAAAACGGCACCAGGTCTGCGACGACACACACCGGACCGACACCCGGTCCGCCGCCGCCATGCGGAATGCAGAAGGTCTTGTGCAGGTTCAGGTGACTCACGTCGCCGCCGAATTCACCCGGCGCAGCGACGCCGACCAGCGCGTTCATGTTCGCGCCATCGACATAGACCCGTCCGCCATGGCGATGCACCATCGCGCACAACTCCTTCACCTGGCGGTCGAACACGCCATAGGTCGACG
>JBBRID010000508.1:0-2667 GCA_038221635.1 Burkholderiales bacterium | reverse complement strand
ACCATCAGTGTAATGATATCGTCCAGTCATCGATGCAGTGTGCCCGCTTGCCAACCGACCGGCCATGAAAAACAGCTCCACCGAAATCAGGCTCGACGATCTGCCCGGCCACTACATCCGCAGACTGCAGCAGATTGCAGTGGCGATTTTCATGCAGGAGACCGCCGACTTCGGGGTGACCCCGGTGCAGTTTGCCGCATTGCAGACAGTGGCCAATCAGCCCGGGCTCGATCAACGCACGCTTGCGCGCACCATCGGCTTCGACACCTCGACAATTGCCGGCGTGATCGACCGGCTCGAGGCACGCGGCTTGATGACGCGCGGACCGTCCCCGGCAGACCGCCGGGTGCGACTGCTGTCGCTGACCGAACCGGGCCAACGCCTGCTGGCGGAAGTCACCCCATCGATGTTGAGCACGCAGACCCGCATCCTTGCGCCACTGCTGCCTGCCGAGCGCGCTGAATTTGTCCGCATGATGCAGGTGCTGGTCACGGCCAACAACGAATTGAGTCGCGCGCCGAGCGCCAGCGGCGCCTGATGAACGCGCCACGCAGCGCTGGTGCGATCCTTCAGGCTGCGGGAATTTCACCGATCAGTCGTGGCTCGCGGCCAGGCGCGAGTTCGAAGACGGCGCCGGCGCCCGAAGCGATGCCCTCATTGGTGAACGAAGTGATCATCACCTGATGCGTGACCAGCACGACCAGCGGCCCGTCTTTCGGCAAGGCGTGCAAGAACCATCGCACTTCAGCCAGCTGGCCTTCGCGGCTTGACGACCGCCCGAAGAATGAGTTCAGCGGAGCCAGTTCGATAGTCTCGCCAAGCTTCAGCAGGCGCGCAGTTTCCAGGCAGCGGCACCATTGGCTCGAATAAACCGTGGCCTTGGAAATACCGGCCTGCGCAATCTGACCACCGAGCCGAGCCGCCTGCGCGCGCCCGGTCGCATCGAGCACCCGCTGCGTCGAACAATCGCCCAGTTTGAAGCCGGGCGGGTCACCGATCCCTGGGGCATTGGCGTGGCGCAGCATCAGGACACGGCCCGGCTTGGCGAGTTCGCTGAGTGGCAGCACCGGAGCCGATCGCGCACCAGTTGCAAGCAACGACGTGGACCCGGCAGCCACACTGCAGATCAGACGCCGACGCACGGGCGAAAATGAAGACATGAATCTTGGCATCGTGCCCCAGCTTAGATCAGAAACGGCAGCTGCGCAGGCAACACCGAACGGCCTCGACCCGTCGCATTGAGCGATCGGGCTACACCGGCGTTTCGACCGGCTCGTGCCGCGGAGTTAGCGGGTGCGACAACGCGGCGACGACATCGGTCTGCGTCACGATACCGACCAGCCGGTCAGCCTCGTCGATGATCGGAATGTGGTGATGGCCGGTGGTGCCGAACAGCGGGATCAGTTCAGCCAGATGGCGGTCGACGCTGGCCACGCGCACCCGGCGCGTCATGATTTCGCCCACCACTTCGGGGCCGACGGTCGACTCGCCGGCGGCCCAGCCATGCAACTTGCGCAAACGCACATCGAAGCCGTCGTCACCTTGCACCTCGGCGGCGTGCATGAAATCGGCCGGCGTCACGATCCCGACGATGCCGCCTGCCGAATCGACCACCGGCAAGGCCTTGACGCGGTGATCGCGAAACAGCGCCCAGGCTTGCTGCAAGGGGGTGTGCCGGCCCACCGTGATCAGCTTGCGAGACATGATGTCGCTGCAGCGCAGATTGGCCAACTGGCGTTGATACCCATGCAGCTGCGTATCCTCGAGCAAGGCTTTCAAATCGTCGCGGCTGATGTCGAGCACCTGGTTGTAGCGCGATAGAACCGCGTCGAGATCGGCATCGAAGGCGGTGGCCTCTTCATCACGCAGCGCAGGATCAGAGGACGCCGTGGGCAGCTGCATGTGCGGGTAGGCACGCCCGGTCGCATGGTTGTAGGCGATGCCGGCTGCAGTCAACAGCACCGAGTCGAGCAGCACCGGATACAGCGCAAACTGCGGGTCGGAAACGCCGGTCATCACCACCAGCAATGCCGATGCGCCGCCCGGCGGATGCAGGCAGCGGGTCGCGAACATCAGTGCGATCGCCAAGCCGACCGCCAAGCCGGCGCTCACCTCATCGCTTCCAAAAAGGCGAACGCAGGCAACGCCAACCAGCGCCGACAGCGTATTGCCACCAACCACAGCCCAGGGCTGGGCCAGCGGGCTGGCCGGGACACCGAAGATCAGCACGGCGCTGGCGCCGAGCGGGGCGACCAGCCAGGGCCAGGAGGCATCGAGTCGGCCGCCAAAGCGATGCGACAGCCATCCGGCCAACGCAATCCCGATCATGGCACCGATCACCACACGCAGCCGTTCGCGCCAATTGGCGCCAATCGGCGCCGGCACGAATGCGCGCAGCACAGTGGCGAGTCGCCACGCACCGCGGCGTTGATTCGTGTTGCCGGGATCGATCAAATGAAGCTGCCTGCAAAGACGAGGGGGCTGGATCTTACTGTGAGGCGGCTCGCCGGCCGGCGGGTAAACCCGGACCATTGATTGCACACATCATGAGCTTTGATTGGACGGTTCGCGGCATCATCGGCACGATGGCTGCCGCGTCCCATCCAGGCCATCCGGACCCGTCAGGCGGCCTGGACAGAGCGCGCAAGACCCAATCAATTCTTCCGG
>JBBRID010000507.1:0-2669 GCA_038221635.1 Burkholderiales bacterium | reverse complement strand
AAGGCGCTCGACGCCTCTGCTGCCGCCTGACAGGCTGCGGATCGGAACAGACATCAGGGCCTGCACTGCAGGCCCTTTTTGTTTCCGTTTCCGTTTCCTGATTCCGTGACAGACCCGCGCCGCGGCTCAGGATTTGCCGGGCTCGACCAAGCAGGCCTGTACGACCTGCAAGCTGTTGTCACGGGCGAAATGCATCACGAAATCCCAGGCCATCGGCTCGATGTCGCGCAGCTTGTCGTTGACGATCACGCATTTCACGCCGTTGATGATGCGCGGCACGCAATAGGGCGAATAGCCCAAGCCACGATGTGCCCGCACGCCGCCCGGTCGGAACGAAGACATCGCGCCGGCCAGCCGTTCCGACCAGTCGCTGGGCCGAAAGACCTCACCCTCGAGTGTCACGCCCTGGATGAAGTATTCATTCGACGAGTCAGCGGACATGCGGCGCCTGCAAAACCTCCGCGGTAAATGAAGGTGGAGTTGTGAGGAACATGGTTGTTTCCGTACTAGGAGCCTGTCGGGCTTGGGGAGCGTCGGCTGCGAATCAACCGCAGCGGTCCATTTCTCACCGTCTTTTTGCCCCATAGCTGGGCTATGGCGCTGCAAATCCGGCAAGAACTGTCCTCGCTGGGGCCGATTCTCGCTATCGACGCCCCAAGCCCGACAGGCTCCTAGCCATGCAGCTATTGTGCCGTCATCTGCTGCGCCGCAACAAAACCGCGTGATACCGGTGTTGACATCTACGCCCTCTTAGAATGAAAACCTTCCGATGTCGCCCGGGCAGGTCCGGACGAACCGATGGAGATCCCATGAACGCAGTTCAGAACAACACGCCGCAAAACCAGACGGCATCGTTTGCGGCTACCCCGCTGACCGAACCCCACGTGATGCCGACCTACGGGCGCCTGCCGATTGCCTTGTCGCACGGCAAGGGTTGCCGCGTCTGGGACACCGAAGGACGTGAATACCTCGACGGTCTGGGCGGCATCGCGGTCAATACGCTGGGCCACGCCCACCCCCGTCTGGTGCCTGCCTTGCAGGACCAGATCGGCAAGCTGATCCATTCGTCAAACTACTATCACGTGCCGCTGCAGGAGCAGCTGGCTGCCACATTGTGCGAGTTATCGGGGCTCGACAACGTGTTCTTCTGCAGCACCGGGCTCGAGGCCAATGAGGCGGCGATCAAGATCGCACGCAAGTTCGGCCACGACCGGGGCATCGACAGACCCGAGATCATCGTCTACGAAAAAGCCTTCCACGGCCGCTCGATCGCCACCTTGTCGGCCACCGGCAATGCCAAGGTGCAAGCCGGCTTCGGTCCGCTGGTCGAGGGGTTCGTTCGCGTGCCGCTGAACAACATTGCCGCGATCGAAGAGGTTGCCAATACACATCCGAACGTTACCGCCGTCTTCCTGGAGGTAATCCAGGGTGAAGGCGGCATAAACCAGACCACCAATGTCTATCTGCAGGCGGTGCGGCGGCTGTGCGACGAACACGACTGGCTGCTGATGCTCGACGAGGTGCAGTGCGGCATCGGCCGCACCGGCAAATGGTTTGCTCATCAATGGGCCGGAATCAAGCCCGACGTGATGCCGTTGGCCAAGGGGCTGGGGTCGGGCGTGCCGGTCGGCGCGGTGGTTTGTGGGCCGCGCGCGGCCCATGTATTCGGCCCTGGCAACCACGGCACCACCTTCGGCGGCAATCCGCTGGCGATGCGCGCCGGCGTCGAGACGCTGAAGATCGTCGAAGAGGACGGCTTGCTGGCCAACGCGGCCGAGGTCGGTGGTGCGCTCATCGAAGCGCTGCAGCGCGAACTCGAAGGCGTCGAAGGATTTGTCGAAATCCGCGGCGCCGGTCTGATGATCGGCATCGAACTCGACCGCAACTGCGGCGACCTGCTGGGCCGCGCGGCGGAGCTCGGTTTGCTGCTGAGCGTCACGGCTGACCGGGTGATCCGGCTGGTGCCGCCGCTGATCCTGACGCATGCGGAAGCGATGGAGATCGTCGCGATACTGTGTCCTCTCATCAAGGCCAAACTGGCCGAGAAGATCGACTGAAGAGAACCGATTGAAACGAACCGATTGACCCGCGGCAAACCATGAAACCCGGCATGAGCCTGATCAAGCATTACCTTCAATTCAAGGACCTTCGCGCCGAGGAATACACATACCTGTTCGAGCGCGCCGCGACGATCAAGAAACGCTTCAAGCAATACGAGAAGTACACGCCGCTGGTCGACCGCACGCTGGCGATGATCTTCGAGAAGGCCAGCACGCGCACGCGCGTGAGCTTCGAGGCCGGCATGTACCAGATGGGCGGCTCGGTCGTGAACCTGACGACCGGCGACAGCCAACTCGGTCGCGCCGAGCCGATCGAAGACAGCGCGCGCGTGATCAGCCGCATGGTCGACATCGTGATGATCCGCACCTACGAGCAGACCAAGATCGAGGCCTTCGCGGCGAATTCGCGCGTGCCGGTCATCAACGGCCTGACGAACGAGTACCACCCGTGCCAGATTCTGGCCGACATCTTCACCTTCATCGAGCACCGCGGCGACATCAAGGGCAAGGTCGTCGCGTGGGTCGGCGACGGCAACAACATGGCCAACACCTGGCTGCAGGCCGCCGACATCCTCGGCTTCACGCTGCATGTGAGCACGCCCGGCGGCT
>JBBRID010000506.1:0-2679 GCA_038221635.1 Burkholderiales bacterium | reverse complement strand
GACCGACCCGTCGCCGGCGACGACCTTCGCCCACCTCGACTCCACCGTCGTGCTTTCGCGCGACATCGCCTCTCTCGGCATCTATCCGGCGGTCGACCCGCTCGACTCGACCTCGCGTCAGCTCGATCCGAACGTTGTCGGCGAAGAACACTACGCCACCGCCCGCGCGGTCCAGGGCACGCTTCAGCGCTACAAGGAGCTGCGCGACATCATCGCGATTCTGGGCATGGACGAGTTGGCGCCGGACGACAAGCTCGCCGTTGCCCGCGCCCGGAAGATCCAGCGTTTCCTGTCGCAGCCATTCCACGTTGCCGAGGTTTTCACCGGCTCGCCGGGCAAATACGTGCCGCTGAAGGAAACCATCCGCGGCTTCAAGATGATCGTGTCGGGTGAGTGTGACCACCTGCCCGAGCAGGCCTTATACATGGTCGGCACCATCGACGAGGCCTTCGAAAAGGCCAAGAAGATCAACTGAAGCGCGCGAGCGCTTGACAGGACCACAGATGGCAGCCACCTTGCATGTTGACGTGGTTTCGGCCGAGGAGTCCATCTTCTCGGGCGAGGCCAAATTCGTAGCCTTACCCGGCGAGATGGGCGAACTGGGCATCTATCCCCGGCACACGCCGCTGATCACCCGCATCCGTCCGGGTGCGGTGCGGATCACCCGCGCCGACACCGGCGAAGAAGAGTTTGTATTTGTTGCCGGTGGCATTCTCGAAATTCAGCCAGGCATCGTCACGGTGCTTGCCGATACCGCCATCCGCGGCCGCGACCTCGACGAGGCCAAGGCATCGGAAGCGAAGAGGATCGCCGAAGACGCGATGAAAAACGCCAAGAGCGATATCGATTTCGCCAAGGCCCAGAGCGAATTTGCCGCGATGGCAGCGCAGATTGCCGCGTTGCGCCGGTACCGGAAAAAGTAGCGGCACATACTGGTCGCAATTTCCGGCCGGACGCGTTCATGGATCGAAGATGTTGGGGACCTGATCGGGACCCCGAAGTCATTTGGGTCACAATGAACGGAACATTTCGCGCACTTTCGAGTCCTTCTGTCAGGACTCGTCCCGCACCACCCGGTGTTTCCGTTCCGAAAGCAAGAGGCAACCATGAATCAAGCTCCCACCACTGAAGAATTGTCGACCGATGTCCAGCAGGCGATCCGCAGCGCCGAAGACATGTTCCATCAGGCGGCCAGTGCCGGCGGCGAAAAGGCGACCGAATTGCGCGAGCGAGCCATGGAGCAATTGCGTTTGCTGCGCGAAAAGTTGCACGACGCACAGGACTCTGTGGTCGAAAAAAGCAAAGCGGCCGCCCGCGCGACCGACGACTTCGTTCACGATCATCCGTGGAAATCGATCGCCACCGCCGCCGCCGTCGGCATGGTGGTCGGCTTGCTGCTGAATCGCCGCTGATCGTGCCCATGCGCGTTGAGTGGTGCCAACATGAGCGCTGAGCCGGGCCTGTTCGACGCGTTGCGCCGGGCATCCGGCACCGCGTTGTCGATTCTTCAAAGCCGCCTCGAACTTGCCACCCTCGAACTGAGCGTGGCTCGTCGGCAGCTCCTGCAATCCGCAGGGCTCGGCCTGCTGGCGCTGCTGCTGCTGGTTGTCGGGCTGGTGACGCTATCCGTGTCGGTGGTGTTGCTGCTGTGGGATCGGGTCGGCGTGATGGGCTTGATTGGGATGGGCGTCATCTATCTGCTGGTTGCGCTGGTGATGATCGTGAAGGTCAAGAACCAGCTGGCCTCCCAGCCTCGCTTGCTGCAAGAGACCAATGCCGAGTTGAAACGCGACGCAGTCATGCTGCGTGGCGCGCCATCCGAACATCATTGACTGGCTGAACTTTTCGTCACCTCATGTCCGACATCGAACTCGATCTGCAGGCGCGCAAGGAACTGTTGTTGACGCGCATCGCGCTGGAACGTGTCCAGTGGTCGCACGACGTCGTGATGGTTCGCACCGCTGCCAGCCCTCGCCACATGGTGACCGGCGCAGTCCGATCGGTACTTCCCGACGCCTGGGGCGATGCCTTGTTCAAGTCTTCCGGACGTTCGACCCGCTCGGTTGCGTCTGGCGTCGGCAACGGCTTGATGCAGGCTGTCCTGATCGCCCGGCGTTACCCGGTTCTGGTTTCGCTGGTCGGCGCCATACTCGCTCGGCGAACGATCCGGCGCATTCTGGTATTTGGCACTGTCGGCGTTGCGCTGGCGGCTGGTGTCTGGATCTTCAGGTCGAATCGGCCCCGCCTCTGAAACCGGTTTAGCGCGGGCCGCTACCGGACGTCCGGCCAGTTGCTCAATTCGTCCGGGTTGGGTTGACCGCCGATGGCACCGAAGTGCTGGCTAAGCAACTCATCCACTTCGCCGATGGCCTCGATGACGCCTGACTCAAATCGACCGTCGCGACAAGCTGCCGCCAAGCGGTCCACGATGGCGCGCCAGCCCGTCTCGCCGACATGTCGCTGCAGCCCGCGGTCGGCGATGATTTCGATGCGGTGATCTGCGAGCAGCAGGTAGATCAATACACCGTTGTTGGCTTCGGTGTCCCAGACCCGTAACTTGCCGAACATCGCGATGGCGCGTTCGCGCGCATCGGCATTGCGCCAAAGATACGACATCGGCAAGCTCGCTTCGATGCATACGCGGATTTCGCCGCTGTGAGTCTGTTCGCTGCGCGCACT
>JBBRID010000505.1:0-2681 GCA_038221635.1 Burkholderiales bacterium | reverse complement strand
GTCATCGGTCGAATGACAAACAGTACCGTCAGCACGAATAGCAATACGTGTTAGTCGAGCAATTGCAGCTGGCTGGGCTGCAGCTGCGACGGAATGACGATGAACAGCACCGACAACAGCACGACGGTGAGGTTTTCCTTGAAGCGCTGCAGCGACTCGCGCTCGACCAGGTGCATGTTGCCGACGACCATGCCCATCAGCGTGACGCTCAACAGCCCGGCTTCGTGCTGCACCAGATTGCTGACCCAGTAGACGACGAGCACCAGCACCATCAGGATCGGCGGCTTCAGGTGCTCAGGCACGGCGCCGCGCTGGTACAACTTGCCGGTCACCCAGCCGCCCAGGCCGCCGAAAAACGCTGCCGCGGCAATCGCGGCGGCCAAGCCGGCGGCGGTCTTGGCAAAGCCGCCTCCGATCGTCAGGTATTGGAATGTCAGCACCGCCAACAGGACGCCGACCGGGTCGTTGACGATTCCTTCCCATTTCAGCAGCGACGCCGTTTCCTTGTTCAGGCGCGCCTGGCGCAGCAGCGGCAGGATCACCGTCGGCCCGGTCACGACCAGGATGGCGCCGAGCACGAGGGCGACCGGCCAGCTCAAACCGGCCAGATAATGTGCTGCCGTGCTGCCGAGCAGCCAGGCGATCGGAGGTGCAATCAAGGTCAACCGGCCGACGCCATGGCCGACCCGCCGGAACTCGCCGAGCTTGAGGTCCATCCCGCCTTCGAACAGGATGATCGCCACCCCAAGGCCGATCAGTTCACCCAGCTCGCCTTGCGACATGCCGATCTCGATCACACCAGTCACCGGGCCGAGTACCAGGCCGGTGGCAATCAATACGACGATCGCCGGCAAGCGCAGCCGCCAGGCCAGCCACTGGCTCGCCAACCCGGCGGCCAGAACCAGCAGCAACAGGGTGGCCCCATGCAGCGAGTTCATGTGCCGCGAATCCCTTTTCGAAAGCCGAAGCCGAAGCCGAGGCAGTTACCGGTGGTCTTCATCGCGCTCAATGCCGACACGCGAGCGTGAACGCTCGCGGCGCGTCGCAGATGGTGGACGTCCGTGCGGGAGCCAGACCGATGCGTGGGTTCATCGATGAATTGTCGCCCGATTCAGTGGCCAGCCGCCCGGGCTGCTGCTGCCTGCCGAGGTACTTCCGTGCATCGACGATGCAGGCACAATCGGTGGTCAAGGAGCGTGTCATGGCAGCAGAAACGACGGAGTCGGGACTCGATTTCGGATCCACACAAGTGCGCCGGTTGTGTGCCGACTTGGCGGTCGCCTTGCGCGCCGCGGCCAAGCACGGCTTGGCCGAAGGCATCTGCAACCATTTCAGCATCGAACTGCCGGACGGCAGTGGCCGCTTTCTGCTGAATCCGCAAGGCCTGTTGTGGAGCGAGGTCGGTGCCGACGACATCGTGCTGGTCGATTCGGACGGCACTCGGCTCGCGGGACGCCATCCGGTCGAGTCGACCGCGATGTTCATTCACGCCGCAATCCACCGACTGTGCCGCAAGGCCTGCGTGCTGCATACCCACATGCCGCATGCGACCGCGTTGACGCTGACCGTCGATCGCAAGCTCGACACCGCGTTGTCGCAGACAGCGATGCGTTTTCACGGCCGGGTTGCGGTCGACGAGCGCTACAACGGTCTCGCACTGGACAGCAGCGAAGGTGAGCGCATCGCCAGGTCGATGAATGGTGCGGACGTCGCGTTCCTCGGCAACCATGGCGTCGTCGTCTGCGCCGATCGCATCGATCATGCCTACGACGACCTCTATTACCTGGAACGGGCCTGCAGGGCCCAGGTGTTGGCCATGTCGACAGGGCGGGCACTGGCCCCCGTCTCGCAGGAAATGGCCCGGCTCGTCGGCGCGCAAACCCACGGGGAGCGGCTGCAGGGCGAGTTGTTCTTCGAGGCCTTGCGTCGAACGGTCTGAGCCCGCGCGAACCTTGAATGGTGGATCAATCGCATGTGCAGAAACATCAAGACGCTTTTCAATTTCGACCCGCCCGCCACCGAGCTCGAGATTCGCGATGCATCGCTGCAGTTCGTTCGCAAACTGAGCGGCGTGCGCGTGCCGTCGAAAACCAACGAGGTTGCCTTCGAGCGTGCGGTCGAACAGGTGGCTGAGTCAGCGCGCGCGCTGATTGCCTCGCTGGTCACGAAGGCAGAACCGCGATCGCGCGAGGTCGAAGCGCAGCCGCTGCGGCAGAAATCGATCGCCCGCTTCGGCGAGAAGGTTTGAAGGGGTAGTGACCTCAGCTCGGCCGGTCGGGTGTCGTCTGCACTTCTGCCGCCGGGAAGTCGGCCAACGGACCCAGCGGAACGCTGTCTCGATGGAACAGCGGATCGCTCGCCATCTGCGCGGCAAGCAGCCGCGCCAGCGAATGCAGCGACTCTTCGTGCGTGCGCTCCCAACCGTGCGAGGCGTCACATGCGAAGCACAACAACGCGGTGCGGATGTCGTTGCCAGCCTCAAGCGCCGAAGCGGCATCGCTTCGGTAGAAGCGGTCCACATCGCGTGACTGTTCGATGCCTTTGTCCCGGCACAGCGCCAGCAGATGGCGTGTCAGGTGCCAATCGAACGGCCCCGCGCTGTCCATCATCGCAACGGTGACGCCGTAATCGCTGGAATTCTGGCCCTCTGCGTTGGTCGCGTTGTCGACCGAAATCATCTC
>JBBRID010000504.1:0-2704 GCA_038221635.1 Burkholderiales bacterium | reverse complement strand
GGGCCAGGCGGGCGCCTGGGACGCAGCACAGCACCTGCTGAGCGACTTGTTGCAAGCGAATCGCGTTGGCAGCCCGTGTCGGCTCGCTCTGCACATATTCGACCTGCACACCGCCGCCATCACGGAACAACGCCACGGCGCCGTTTTCTGCAACGATGGCGGCGACCGGCCAACTGCTTGCAAACGGTTCGCTCCAACCCATCGGCCGGCCGGTGATCGCAATCACCGGAATGCCGGCGTCGCGCAGCAGCCCCAGCGCCTGCAAGGCTTCGCCGGTGATGGCGCCGTCGCTGGTCAAGGTGTCGTCGATGTCGGTCAACACACCGCACAGGTTGAACAGTTCGCTGTCGGGACAGGCGGCAAGCGGCCGGCAGGTGGCAATCATGAACGGCACTTTAGCTGCACCGCAGGGCCATGCATGCAGTCTTAAACTCGGGTGTTCGAATTGCGGCCGGGAAACGACTTGATCAACAAGATTTCGCCATCGATAGAAACTGCACTTGCCGATCTGCGCGACGGCTCGACCGTGATGATCGGCGGGTTCGGCGGCGCCGGACAACCGGCCGAGCTGATAGACGGCCTGATCGCGCAAGGTGCGCGCGACCTGATCATCGTCAACAACAACGCCGGCAGCGGCGAGACGGGGCTGGCTGCATTGCTGCAGGCGCGACGGGTCCGCAAGGTCATCTGCAGTTTCCCGCGTCAGGCCGACTCGCAGATCTTCGACGCCTTGTACCGCAGCGGCAAGATCGAACTCGAATTGGTGCCGCAAGGCAACCTGGCCGAGCGCATCCGTGCTGCGGGTGCCGGCATCGGCGGCTTCTTCACCGCCACTGGTTACGGGACCGAGTTGGCGAAAGGCAAGGAAACCCGCGAATTCAATGGCCGCATGCAGGTGTTCGAGACCGCGCTGTCGGCCGACGTGGCGCTGATCAAGGCCGAGACCGGTGACCGCTGGGGCAACCTGGTGTACCGCAAGGCGGCTCGCAATTTCGGCCCGGTGATGGCCACCGCGGCCCGGCTGACGGTCGCATCGGTTTATCAGGTCGTCGAACTCGGCGACATCGACCCGGAGCACGTGATCACGCCAGGTATCTTCGTCCACCGCGTCGTGCGGGTCGAGCGCAACAATGGGTCCGGCGCGGCGGCACAGCAAAGGAGCGCCTGATGGCGAACGCAAGCACACCAAGAAATGGCCTGAGCCGCGATCAGATGGCCGCGCGCGTGGCCAAGGACATCCCCGAAGGCGCCTACGTGAACCTTGGCATCGGCTTGCCGACGCTGGTGGCCAACCACCTCCCGCGCGACCGCGAGATTTTTCTGCACAGCGAGAACGGCATCCTCGGCATGGGCCCGGCGCCAGCAGCCGGCGCGGAGGATGCGGATCTGATCAACGCCGGCAAACAACCCGTGACCCTGCTTGCCGGCGGCGCTTTTTTCCACCATGCCGACAGCTTTGCGATGATGCGCGGCGGCCATCTCGACCTCTGCGTGCTCGGCGCCTTCCAGGTGTCGGTCGACGGTGACCTGGCCAACTGGCACACCGGCGCGGCCGACGCGATTCCCGCAGTCGGCGGCGCGATGGACCTGGCCGTGGGGGCCCGCAAGACGCTGGTAATGATGGAGCACCTGACCCGCAGCGGCGAAAGCAAACTGGTCGAGCGCTGCACCTATCCGCTGACCGGCATTGCCTGCGTCAGTCGCATCTACACCGATCTGGCCGTCATCGACGTGACGGCGCAAGGATTGAAGGTGGTCGAAACTTTCAACGGGCTGGACATCGACGAACTCAGGCGAATCAGCGGCGTGCCGCTGTCCGCCTGAGCGACTGAACCACCCCCTCGTCAGCACTCAAAGGAGACAACGACATGATCCAGGCATTCATCTGCGACGCGCAACGCACACCCTTCGGGCGATATGGCGGCGCGCTGTCCAGCGTACGAACCGACGACCTGGGCGCCGTTCCACTGCGGGCGTTGATGGCGCGAAACCCTGAAGTCGATTGGGCGGCGATCAACGACGTGATTTTCGGTTGTGCAAATCAGGCCGGCGAAGACAACCGCAACGTGGCGCGCATGTCGGCGCTGCTGGCGGGGTTGCCCGTCGCGGTGCCGGGTGCCACGCTGAACCGCTTGTGCGGATCGGGAATGGACGCCGTGGGCACCGCCGCGCGCGCGATCAAGAGTGGCGAGGCGCAAATGATGATCGCCGGTGGCGTCGAGAGCATGAGTCGCGCGCCGTTCGTGATGCCGAAAGCCGAAACCGCATTCAGCCGCAGCAACGCGGTCTATGACACCACGATCGGCTGGCGCTTCGTCAACAAGCTGATGAAAGAACAATATGGCATCGATTCGATGCCGGAGACAGCGGAAAACGTGGCCGCCGACCACAAGATCGACCGCGAGTCCCAGGACCGGATGGCGCTGGCCAGCCAGCAGAAGGCAGTGGCTGCGCAGGAAGCCGGCGTCTTCGATGCGGAGATTGCGCCGGTGACGATTGCGCAGAAAAGGGGTGACCCGTTGGTCGTCGACAAGGACGAGCATCCGCGCCAGACCAGCCTGGAGGTGCTGGCAAAGCTCAAGCCCATCGTCAGACCCGACGGGACGGTGACTGCCGGCAATGCCTCTGGCGTCAACGACGGCGCCTGCGCCTTGCTGCTTGCCAGCGAGGCAGCGGCCGCGAAGCACGGGCTGACGCCGCGGGC
>JBBRID010000503.1:0-2712 GCA_038221635.1 Burkholderiales bacterium | reverse complement strand
CAACACCATGGCCGATGTCTGGAACCATCGACAACTGGCGGCGCGCGGCCGCTGGGTCGATGTCGACACGCCGGCCGGCAGCGTGCCGGCACTGTTGCCGCCCGGAGCGACCGACGCTCGGATGGACGCCGTGCCTGCATTGGGCGCCAACAGCGACGCGATCCTGACCGAGCTCGGCTACAGCGCCGATGCCATCGCACATCTCAAGCAAAGCGGCGCCTTGTGAGCCGCCATCACTAAGGACAAACACCATGAACGACCACCCCAGCCGCGTGCTGGCCGAATTTGCCGCCAACCTGTCCTTCGATTCGATTCCCGAACCGGTGATCCGCCGGGCCGAAGACCTTTTCCTCGACTGGATGGCCTCGGCACTCGCCGGCAAAGGGGCTCGGCCAGTGGAAACCATCGCCAAATTCATGCAGCGCATGGGGCCGACTCATGGTCCGTCTGAAATCCTGATCCACCGCAAGACCAGCAGTCCGCTGGTGGCTGCGGCGATCAATGCGGCCTCGTCGCATTTCGCCGAACAGGACGATGTGCATAACGGATCGGTTTTTCATCCGGCTGCAGTCGTTTTTCCGGCTGCATTGGCGGTGGCTCAGGAACTCGGCGCGTCCGGGCGTGAGTTGCTGACGGCATCGATCGCCGGTTACGAGGTCGGCATCCGCGTGGGGGAATTTCTCGGACGCTCGCATTACAAGGTGTTCCACACCACCGGCACCGCAGGCACGCTGGCAGCTGCAGCGGCGGTTGGTCGGCTGTTGAAATTGACACCCGAACAGATGCTGCACGCCTTTGGTTCGGCCGGCACACAATCGGCCGGGCTGTGGGAGTTTCTGCGCGACGCCGCCGACTCGAAACAATTGCACACCGCGCACGCGGCCGCTGCTGGCCTGACGGCGGCCTGTCTGGCAGCCGATGGATTCACCGGCGCGCAGCACATCCTGGAGGGTTCGCGCGGCATGGCCGCCGGCATGTCGAGCGATGCCGATGCTGCGAAGTTGACCGATGGCCTCGGCAGCCGCTGGGCCTTGGCCGAAACCTCGTTCAAGTTCCATGCATCCTGCCGACATACACACCCGGCTGCCGATGCCCTGCTGCAATTGATGACCGAACACCGGATTGCCGCTGGTGCCGTCGCCAAGGTAACGGCCCAGGTCCACCAGGGTGCGATCGACGTGCTCGGCCCGGTGACCGATCCGCAGACCGTGCATCAGGCCAAATTTTCAATGGGCACCGTGCTCGGGCTGGTGGCAACCCAGGGCCGAGCGGGCCTGACCGAGTTCGACGCCGGTTTTCGTGATCCGGCAGTGATGGCGTTTCGCGACAAGGTCGAGATGGTGCGTGATGACGAGGTCGACCGCGCCTATCCTGCGCGCTGGATCGGCAAGGTGCAGATCGAGACGCTCGACGGCCGCACCATCGAGGCCCGGGTCGACGAGCCGAAGGGCGATCCGGGCAATACGCTGTCGCGCGCCGAGATCGAGGACAAGGCTTTGCGACTGGCCGCCTATCGGGGCGGCGCCAGCAAAGAGGAAATGCTGGGCGTGATACGGCAGGTCTGGACGCTGGCCGATGTGCCATCGGTGTCGAACTTTCTGGGCTGAACGGCCATGCCCCGCCCGTTGCGAGCCTGGCTGTTTGTTCCCGGTAACCGGCCAGAGCGTTTTGCCAAGGCGCTTGACAGCGGTGCCGACGCGGTGATCATCGACCTCGAGGATGCCGTATCGCCCGACGCGAAGCCCGCGGCCCGCGAGGCACTGACGACTTGGCTGCGCAACGATTCGCGGTCGAATGCACAGGTGCCCGTCTGGGTACGCATCAATTCGGTCGATACACCCTGGTTCGACGACGACCTGGCAGTCGCCGCCCTGCCCGGCCTGGCCGGCGTGATGCTGCCGAAAGCGCAGAGCGATGCGCCCATTGCAAGGGTTGCCGCGGCCGGCGCAACGGCTGTGATGCCATTGATTGAAAGCGCAGCTGGATTCGATCAACTGCGCACGATCGCCCGCACCGCTGGTGTTTCGCGGCTTGCGTTCGGCTCGATCGATCTGCAGGTCGACCTCGGCATGCGTGACGCCAGCGAAGACGAGCTGCTTTGGTTTCGGACTGAAATCGTGATGGCGTCGCGGTTGGCTGGCATCGAGGCGCCGATCGACGGTGTCAGCACCGCGATCGACGATTCGGAACAGATCCGCATCGACGTGCTGCGTGCGCGCCGGCTCGGCTTCGGTGCCAAGTTGTGCATCCACCCGCGGCAGGTCGAGCCCGTGCAACGCCACTTCGCACCGGGTGCCACCGAGATCGACTGGGCCCGCCGCGTCATCGCGGCCGACGCGGCATCGGGCGGCGCAGCGGTCTCGGTCGACGGCAAGATGGTCGACAAGCCGGTGCTGCTGCGGGCACGAGCGATCGCAGACGAAGCCGCCCTCCCGTAGGAGTGCCTTCAGGCGCGATGGGCTTGTGGTCTGCCTACAATCGCGCCTGAAGGCGCTCCTACAGAATTGCCTGGCGCGCGTCTTCGACCAGCATCTCCACCATGTCGCGCGCAAATCCGGGCAATTGATCCAGCTTGCGCATGCAGATCTGCTGGGCCCGAATGGCCCATGGGTCGTTCAGCGCAACGGTGGAAATTGCCATCGAGCGCGCGTGACGCCGCGCCGCCGAGGCCGGCAAGATGCCGATGCCCACACCGGCCTCGATCATCCGGCA
>JBBRID010000502.1:0-2721 GCA_038221635.1 Burkholderiales bacterium | reverse complement strand
GGTGGAAGGCGCCCGCGTCAAGCTGGCCCAGTACCAGCGGCTGGTCGCTCAGGACCGCAATAGCCTGATCCTGCTGGTGGGTGCCGGCTTGCCCGGCGACCTGCCAGCCGGACAAGCCTTGTCGGGCGAGCTGCTCAGCGATCTACCAGCCGGCTTGCCGTCCGATCTACTGCAACGCCGCCCGGATATTCTCGAAGCCGAACGCCTGCTCGAAGCGGCCAACGCCAATATCGGGGCCGCCCGCGCGGCGTTCTTCCCGAGCATCAGCCTGACCGCGAATGCCGGCACCGCCAGTTCGCAACTGTCCGGCCTGTTCGATGGCGGCTCGGGCACCTGGCTGTTGCAGCCGCAGATCAACCTGCCGATTTTCAATGCGGGCAGCCTGCGCGCCAGTCTGGATTATTCGAAAATCCAGAAAGACCTGCGTGTTGCGCGCTACGAAAAAACGATCCAGACGGCGTTTCAGGAAGTCGCTGACGGCCTGGCTGCTCGCGGCACTTACACGCGGCAATTGAGCGCCCAGCGCGATCTGGTCGCGGCCAACCAGGATTACTATCGTCTGGCGGAGCTGCGCTACGGCATCGGCATCGACAGCCACCTGACCTTCCTCGACGCCCAACGCTCACTGTTCAGCGCCCAGCAAGCGCTGATCAGCGACCGCTTGGCGCAGCTGGCCAGCGAGGTCAATCTGTACAAGGCGCTCGGTGGCGGCTGGCTGGAAAACAGCTCGACTCGCGCCACGCCAGCCCAGGCTCCAGCGCCGGAGCCCGCAGCGCAGGGCTAGGTGTTACTGCTATTTACAACGCTGAAAAAAAGGCCCCAGGTGAAAACCTGGGGCCTTTTGCGTGCAGCCTGTTGGCGAAATCAGGGACGATTTTCCTAGGGCGTTTTGGTGAGTCTGTTGGCCGGTGCAAACCTTGAAAGCGAAATATAAATAAAAGAGCGCAAAGCAGCGTAAAGCCAGGACGAAAAAAAGGCTATGTTCCTGTTAACTGTTGCATGGGGCTGCCCGCCGCCTGCAGACCAAACGTTGGTTGAATGCGCTTTGTGTGCCGCTCAAGCATGCGACGCCAACCCAGATAGTTAACGAGGTGCTGGGTGGCTATGCCATGAAAGTGCACCACTCAACCTTTCAGCCGATTGTGATAGGCATTGACGTTCTGGATATGAAAAGCCGCTTCCTGGATGTGCTCGAAGCCGAACGGTTCGACTTTGTAAGCCTACGTGCGCGGGTAGTCGCTCGCACCAATCAGCGGCTTGCGGTTGTCAGCATCTGCAAGACGCTGGGCGGCGGCTGGGAGATTTGCGCGGAGGCGGATCAAGACTGCTGCGGAGCCGATGGCGTGAAGTGAGTTCCTTGAGGTCGGCAAGCTCGTTCCCGGATGGTGTGTTGAAGCAAGTCGCACGGAGGTCTTTACCTTGCCATCGTTGGAAGCTTCATCATCTGTTCAACAGAGTAATCAAGGAGATCTCCAATGGCTTCCGTCACCCGCCAACAAGGTACCAATTCATCAGTGTCCATCGGCGCTCGTCTGAGTCTGCCGATCGAAGGCATGACGTGTGCCTCGTGCGTCGGCCGTGTCGAGCGCGCGCTGAAAGCGGTCCCCGGCGTACATACAGCCGCGGTCAATCTCGCCACCGAGCGCGCCGATATCACCTTCACCGGCGTGGCCGATCCGCAGGCGGCTGTCCGTGCCATCGAGAGCGCCGGCTACGCCGTCCGCGAAGAGACCACTGAGCTCGCGATCGAGGACATGACCTGCGCGTCGTGTGTGGGTCGGGTTGAGAAGGCGCTGGCACAAATTCCGGGCGTGCTCGAAGCCAACGTCAATCTGGCGACCGAGCGCGCGCGGGTGCGCCACCTTGCCGGGGTCGTCTCCACGACTGACCTTGAAGCGGCGGTCAAACAGGCGGGTTACAAGCCCCGCCGCTTGTCCGCTGAAACGGCAAATGCGGGCGATCAGGACGTCGAGCGTCGTGAGAGCGAGGCACAGGCGCTGCAACGCTCCATGTTGATTGCAGCCATCCTCACCTTGCCAGTCTTCATCCTTGAGATGGGCTCGCACCTGATTCCCGCCATGCATCATTGGGTGATGGCGGTCCTGGGTCAGCAGATGAGCTGGTATGTGCAGTTCGCGCTCGCCACCCTTGTTCTGTTCGGTCCGGGTCTGCGCTTCTTTCGCAAGGGCGTACCGGCGTTGCTGCGCGGTGCCCCCGATATGAACTCGCTGGTCTCGGTCGGCACGGCGGCGGCTTACGGCTACTCGGTGGTCGCGACTTTCGTCCCCGAAGTGCTACCGCAGGGCACCGCCAACGTCTATTTTGAAGCCGCTGCGGTCATCGTTACCTTGATCCTGCTCGGACGCACGTTGGAGGCGCGCGCCAAGGGTCGAACCTCGCAGGCGATCAAGCGACTCGTCGGGCTTCAGGCCAAGACCGCGCGCGTCGAGCGCAACGGCGATACGGTCGAAATTGCGCTCGATCAGGTGACCACCGGAGACATCGTGCTGGTTCGTCCGGGCGAGAAAATTCCGGTCGACGGCGAGGTCATCGAAGGCGCCTCTTACGTTGATGAAAGCATGATCAGCGGCGAGCCGGTGCCCGTGTCGAAGGGGGTGGGCGCTGAAGTCGTCGGCGGCACGATCAACAAGACGGGTGCTTTCAGTTTCCGCGTCACCAAGGTCGGCGCGAATACGGTGCTCGCGCAGATCATTCGCTTGG
>JBBRID010000501.1:0-2730 GCA_038221635.1 Burkholderiales bacterium | reverse complement strand
TTTCAGGGGCACCAGGCCACGGTTGAGCTGCCGGGTGGTCGCATCATGGCGGCAAAGCGTTTCGACATCACTGGCACCGGCACTGGCTTCGACTTCGACCAGCCTGTCGCGACGACCCGCCAGCAGCCCGAGGTCGGCTGGTACTGGAATCCCGCTGAGGGCGGACATGGTTACGCCATCGAAGTGCAAAACAACCGCGTGTTCATGGGTGTTTACCATTACACCGAAGATGGCCTGCCGACCTGGAACGTGATCGAAACCGATTTGTCTACGGGTATGGGCAGCGGCGAATTGAAGCGTTACTTCGGAGGTCAGACTCTGACTTCTGCCTACCGCAATCCGCAGCCTGTCACTATCGGTAACCTCACGCTCAGTTTCCGCAATCCGTGCAGTGGTCTGATCCAGTTCGACGAGGTGGAGCCGGTGGGCATCGAGCGCTTCAAGATCGACCCGACCTCTCCGGCGGGTGAAGAGTGCCGGGCGGTGGCGGAGAACC
Source organism: Burkholderiales bacterium (assembly GCA_038221635.1). Lineage (GTDB taxonomy): Bacteria > Pseudomonadota > Gammaproteobacteria > Burkholderiales > Burkholderiaceae_C > Ideonella_A. The sequence continues at coordinate 2,234 of JBBRID010000501.1, read as the reverse complement.
GGTTCCCGATGGCCAACGGCCTGACGGCGCAGCCGGCCAGATTCGACATGCGAGAGTCGGTTTATGGAAATTTGCGATCGCCAGGCGACGTGCATGTGTATGCACTGACACTGACGGGCGGTGGGGGGGTGGAGCCAACATCAGCCACCGTTCAGGTTGACCCCCATGCGAGCACGCTGAAGACGCCACGTGTGAGTGTTCACGAGGCAGACGGCAGGTGGGCCGGGTCCAGAAGTCAACCGACCCAATTTTCAATCTTGGGCACCACGACGTTTTACGTCTCAGTCGGCGCGGCGAATGGCGAAACCGGCAGCTACCGCCTGCGCCTGAGCAGCTTCTCGCCGTCGCAGCTGAACGTGCCTCATCTGCGTTGGTATATTAGCTTTCCATCGGCCCGCCAACGCCTTGCCGGCCATTACGTCGGCACAGTTGAGGGCCGCGTGATGGCCGGGCTCGATCTCGACTTGTCGCCGACTGGCCTGGTGTCCGGCCAGTTGTCGATCACGTCACCGCCCTCGGCGGAAGTGGCGAATCTGGCCGGTACCCTCAAAGCCGACGGCAGGGTGCAGTTTTCGTCCGATTCCGCAGTGCCGGGCAGGTACTTCGGCTATTTTAGTCGCGAGGGCATCCTGTCCGGATCCTGGCTTCCGTCGATGACGGCAGAGGCGGAACCGCGTCGACGCAAGAGACCATCGTCGCATCGGCTGCCCCGCGCGAGTTGATACCCTCTCCGTCGCCTTAGGCCTCCAGTATTGTTCAGACAGGCCGTTTCGGGCCGGCGCCCGACCACTGCCAAACGCAGGGGAGCAGCTTGCAAACAAGAGGCAGCCAGTTGCTGCGTGACCGACGGCAGGAGCGACCCGTTGCGGTGGTATCGCGAGGGCTGCATTTCATGCATCGGTCGGCGCGAGCGGAGGCTATCGGGCGACCGGCTCCGCTCATGTCCCCCGGGCCGGTTCGCGACCCTTGTGCTTCGGGCAGAGTCGATCCGGCCCTCCTCCTTCACTTCGCTGCGCCGGTCACCCGACATCCCCCGCAGACAACCAGCGGTGCATGTCCGGAACTTCGATTGCCATGCTGCTGGACCGAGCGCTGCGGCGGGGTGCCGTGTGGAGTGAAGTCAAGGAGGAGGGCCGGAATGATCCGACACTAAGCGCCTTGGCCTTGAACCGGCCCGGGGGACATGAACGGAACACGGCGCACCGCCGCAGCGCTCTCGCGCAAACCGATGCATGCCGTCTGCGTACGACTGCAACGGGCCGAGACCGCACGTTCGCGGGGTCGCCAGCGAATGTGCGGTAGCGCCGCATGGCCGCCGCTCGCGCCGGCCTCCTTTGCCACCGATCGATCAGGCATCATCCCCCGATGAGCAGTCGATCCTGGATCACGACGGTGGCAGCGTGCGCGGTGTTGGTCTGTTCGGGCTGGTGGGCGTGGCAACGCCTGCCCGACCAGCACAACCCTTGGGTGCCGCTGGCGTTCGATGACCAACCCAACTGGCTGACGCGCTTCAAGCTGGACCGCCTCGACGCCGAATCCTGCCAAGCGCTGCTGGCCACCACACCGCTGCAGTATTCGCGCCTCGAAGACCGCGACACCGACAGCGGCTGCGAACTGCGCAACACGGTGCGCGTCAATCGCACGGCGCTGCAGATCGGCAGTGCAGTGACGCTGTCATGCCGCGCCGCGGTCTCGCTGGCCTTGTGGGAACGCCATGTGGTGTTGCCGGCCGCGCAGCGCGAATTCGGCCAGCCGGTGCAGCGTGTCGACCATTTCGGCAGCCTGGCTTGCCGCAACGTTTATGGCCGATCCGAAGGCCGGCGCAGTCAGCATGCCAGCGCCGATGCAATCGACGTGGCCGGCTTCGTGATCCAGGGTGGCCGCCGGCCCACGGTTGCCCGGAACTGGAAGGGCGACGGCGCCGAGGCGCGCTTTCTGCGCGAAATACGCACCGGCGCGTGCATTTATTTCGACAGCGTGTTCAGCCCCGATTACAACGCTGCGCATGCCGATCACCTGCACCTGGATCGGGGACCTTATCGGGTGTGCCGTTAAGTTGGATCAAGTTGGCGTTGCGGGCAACTGGTCTGCCGCCAGGGTGCCGCGTTGCACGTCCACGCGGCGCAGCAATACCAGCCCAACCAGGAAAAACACACCGGTCGACAGAATCGCAACGCGGTGGTTGCCGGCCGTCAGCAGCGTGATCAGACCGTAAGTCAGCGGGCCGATGATCA
>JBBRID010000500.1:0-2732 GCA_038221635.1 Burkholderiales bacterium | reverse complement strand
ATGCGTCCGTCGACAGGCAGGCCGGCAACATCGAAGCGCATCACATCGCCGAGCTTCAGCCCCAATGTTTCCGCCAGACCCTCCTCGACGCTGACCGCGCCCGCCTCTTCCGGTACCCACTTGCCGCCGACCACCATGTTGTGTTCAGGCAGTTCCGCAGCGTGGCTCAGATTGAACTCGCGCTCGACCAGCCGCTGGGCGCGCTCTTCAGATCGCCGATCACCTTGCACCGGCTCGCCGTTGATGGCAAGCAGCCGGCCGCGGATCATTGGAAACCAGTCATAACGCTTGACGCCGCCGTCAGCCAGCGTGGCCTTGAAGGTATCACCCTGTTCGGGCTGGACATTGATGACGAAGCGGTTCGGCGCATCTGGCGGCGTGGCCTCGCGCCAACTGCTGATCAGATCGGTACGCAGCAGCACCAGCAACACCAGCGCCAGCAGGCCAACGCTGAGCGCCGACACCTGCAGCACTGCAAACGCCGGTCGGGCGGCGATCTGGCGTGTCGCCAGCACCAGCCAGCGCGGCGCGCGCGTCTCCGGCACGGCAACCCGCAGCAGCGATACGGCGAGCCAGCTCAACAGCGCAAAGAAGGCGATCGCTCCGGCAAAGCCACCGACGGCAATCAGCCCGAGCTTGAGGTCCGACGACACTGCCATCAGCAAGGCGATAAACCCGAGCAGGCCGGCACCAAGCACGGCCAGCGACGCCGGTTTGACGGCACCGACGTCACGGCGGATCACGCGCAGCGGCGGGACCCGCGCCAGTTGCAGGACCGGTGGCAAACCGAAGCCGAGCAACAGCGTCAGCCCGACGCCGATACCAAACAGTGCCGGCCAGGCCGTTGCCGCCGGCAAGGCCGCGTCGACCAGCCCCGACAACAGCCAGACGAAAACGTAGTGCACCGCGAAGCCGAATGCCACACCGAGCAGACTGGCGAGCAGGCCGACCAGGCCGAACTCGATCAGATACTGCGCGGCGATGCGCCGTTGCGATTGACCGAGCACCCTGAGCATTGCGCAATCATCGAGGTGCCGGCTGGCGAAATCGCGCGATGCAATGGCCACCGCGACAGCAGCGAGCAACGCAGCAAGCAGTGCCACCAGATTGAGAAACTTTTCGGCGCGCCCCAGTGTCTGCTGCATCTCCGGACGACCCGATGTCATCGATTCGATCCGCACGCCGCGCAGCTTGTCCGATTTCAGCTCGGTGTCGGCCCATTCGGTGAAGCGTCGCACCGCGGCGTCGTCGTTGCTTGGCGACGCAACGGCCAGCCGATAACCGACCCGGCTGGCCGGCTGAATCAGTCCGGTTGCCGGCAGATCCGCCTGGTTCAACATCACACGCGGCGAAAAGCTCATGAAACCCGCGCCACGATCGGGCTCGATGACGATCGTGCGCGTCATCTGAAGGCTGGCATCGCCCAGAAGCAACTGATCTCCGATCTTCAGGCCCAATGCTTCGAGCAGGCTGGCGTCGACCCACACCGTGCCGCTTTCGGGCGCGCCGCTGGCGTTGAACTCAGCGGCGTCCGGCCCTGTACCGAGGCGCAACTTGCCGCGCAGCGGATAAGTCTCGCTGACCGCCTTGACGGCGACCAGGCGGGTCGCACCGCCCTGGCCTTCAGTGGCCCGGCCCATGCTTGGGAAACTGACGGAAGTAGCGGTCTTGAGATTGAGCTCGCGGGCGCGTTCGTCGAACACCGCGGGGGTCGGTTGATCACTGGAAACGATGGCGTCACCACCCATCAATTGGCGGGCGTCTCGGGCCAAACCGTTGTTCAGGCGATCTGCGAAAAAGCCGACTGCCGTCAGCGCGGCCACCGCCAGGGTCACCGCCAGCATCAACAGGCGCAACTCACCGGCGCGGAAGTCACGGCGAGTTTGCTGCGCGGCCAAGCGCCAGACCGACACACGAGAAGCAGCCTGGCGGATCGACGAATTCATGATCTGACCTTACACGAAAGCATGCACGCTCGCGGAGCTGAGGTCATGCTGGCCTCAATCGTCCGAGCGGCCTTTGCGGCAATTTGCAAGCTGGATGCAAAAGGCCAGAAGCCGCTCGGCGGCAGGTCGTGGCCCAATCAAGCCATGAACACCACCACTGCCCTGCCCTCGCTGTTCGTTTCGCACGGCTCGCCGATGATTGCACTCGAGCCGGGAGCGGCGGGCGCCTTCATGCAAAAGCTCGGAACCCGTTGGCTCGAGCATTTCGGCCAGCCCGACGCGATCGTGACGATTTCGGCCCATACGGCGGCTCGCATGCCGATTCTGCTTGCCGCTGATCGCCATCAGGCCGTCTACGATTTCGGCAATTTCGACCCTCGGCTGAACGAGATGCGCTACGACGCACCGGGCGCACCGGCGCTGGCCGAGCGGGTTGCCGAGCTGCTCAGCGAGGCCGACATTGCAGTCAGGCGCATCGATGAAGGTGGGCTGGACCACGGTGCCTGGACGGCGCTGCGGTATCTGTTTCCGCGCGCCGACATTCCCATCCTGCCACTGGCCTTTGTTGCATCCGATACGCCGCAAAACCAGTTCAAGTTCGGTGAGGCGTTGGCCCCGCTGCGCATCGAAAACGTGCTGATTCTGGGCAGCGGCAGCATGACCCACAACCTGCAGCGCGTCTTCGCCGGCGGATTGCGCAGCAATCCGGATCGCCCGGAAATTCCGCAGAGCCAGGCGTTGCGACAGTGGTTCGACGAACGCGCCGCGCAGCTCGACTGGGCGGCC
>JBBRID010000499.1:0-2763 GCA_038221635.1 Burkholderiales bacterium | reverse complement strand
GAAGACGAGGCCGAAGCCGATCGTCAGCAAGCCGAGCAGCAGGTTCAGCTTGTGCTGGCCGGCGAACTGCACCGGGGCGCCCTGGAAGAGCCGGAACTTGTACTTGCCCGAGAGCTTGCCCCAGGCGATCACCGAGCCGCTGAAGGTGACCGCGCCGATGGCTGCGCCGAGGAACAGTTCAAGCCGGTTGCCGCTCGGGATCTGCGTGCCCTTGGGCACGATGCCGAAGGCATAAGGCTCGGCCACCGCGGCGATCGCGATGAAGACCGCCGCCAGGCCGATCATGCTGTGCATGAAGGCAACCAGTTCGGGCATCTTGGTCATCTCGACCCGTTTGGCCATGATGGTGCCGGCACTGCCACCGACCAGCAGCCCCGCAAACACCAGCACCATGCCGTTGGCGCCGGGCTGACCGGCCAGGCTCGAGAGTTTGACGATCAACGCAGCCGTCGTGGCCACCGCAACCGCCATGCCGACCATGCCGAACAGGTTGCCGCGGATCGACGTGGTCGGGTGACTCAGGCCTTTCAGCGCCTGGATGAAACAGATGCTGGCAAACAGGTACAGCAGCGTGACCAGGTTCAAACTCATTTGGCCGCCCCCTCCGCCGCAGGCGCAACTTTGCGTTCTTTCTTCTTGAACATCTCGAGCATGCGTCGGGTGACCAGAAAGCCGCCGAAGACATTGACCGCGGCCAGCGCGACGGCGAGCACACCCATGGTCTGGCCGAGCACGGTCTCGGTCAGCGCCGCAGCCAGCATGGCCCCGACGATGACGATGGCCGAAATGGCGTTGGTCACCGCCATCAGCGGCGTGTGCAGTGCCGGCGTCACGGTCCACACGACGTGGTAGCCGACGTAGATCGCGAGCACGAAGATGATCAGGTTGGTGATCGTGGGGGAAACGAAGTCCATGGTCTTGTCCTGTAGGTCTGTCTTATTTGCGGTGCACAACGCCCGCCTGCGTCATCAGACACGCGGCGACAATGTCGTCGTCCATCGGCACCTGGAACTTGCCGTCCTTGTCGACCACCAGCTTCATGAAGTCGAGCAGGTTGCGTGCATAAAGCGCGCTGGCGTCAGCCGCAACCAGCGCCGGCAGATTGGTCTCGCCGACGATCGTGACGCCATGCTTGACAACCGTCTTGTCGGCCTCGCTCAACGGGCAGTTGCCACCCGTCATGCCCCCGTTCGCGTCGGCTCCTTTGCCGGCCGCGATGTCGATGATCACCGAGCCGGTCTTCATCGCATTGACCATCTCTTCGGTGATCAGCGTTGGCGCGGCGCGCCCTGGAATCAGCGCGGTGCTGATCACCTCGTCGGCCAGCGCAATCCGTTTCGCGACCTCGACCTTCTGACGCTCGAGCCAGCTCGGCGGCATCGGACGGGCATAGCCGCCCACGCCTTCCGCGGCCTCTTTTTCTTCCGCGGTCTCATACGCTACGTCGATGAACTTGCCACCCAGCGACTCGATCTGCTCCTTCACGCTCGGCCGCACGTCGCTGGCCTCGATCACCGCACCGAGCCGCTTGGCGGTGGCGATCGCCTGCAGACCGGCAACCCCGACGCCGAGGATCACCACCCGAGCAGCCTTGACAGTGCCTGCGGCTGTCATCAGCATAGGGAAAAAGCGCTGATAACGGTCGGCAGCAATCATCACCGCCTTGTAGCCGGCAATATTGGCCTGGCTCGACAACACGTCCATGCTCTGGGCGCGGCTGGTACGCGGCGCGGCTTCGAGGGCAAAGCTGGTCAGACCGGCTCCTGCGAGGCGCTGCAGGCCATCGGCGTCGAAGGGATTCAACATGCCGATCAGCGCGCCGCCGCTTTTCATCAGCGACAACTCGGCGGCATCGGGCGATCGAACCTTCAGGACCAACTCGGCACCAAAGGCTGCGGCACGCTCGACGATCTCGGCGCCCGCAGCGGCATAGGCCGCATCGGTGACGCTTGCCGTGATGCCGGCGCCCGTTTCGACCAGGATCGCATGGCCCAGCGCCTTCATCTTCTTCACCGTCTCGGGTGTTGCCGAAACGCGCGTTTCCCCCTCCGCGATCTCTCGCGGAACTCCGATCTGCATGCGGGCCTCCTCTGGCGCTTGTTTTGCTGATTCTGCCTCAGGGCAACGCTGAAAAAGTCCTCGCGTACGCGCGCCCTGTTCAACGCGCCCGAGCTTACACGCTGCAACGAGCAATGGCTGCCCGGGCTTGTCCGGGCATCTAGTGCAGTGTTCGTGCTGTGTGGAACTCGAACAATGCACCAGGCGCCGAGAGTCTCCCGCACCGCGATAGACTCGAACGATGAGCCAACGCTGGAAGCCGAACGTCACGGTCGCCGCCATCATTGCCGGCCAGATCGACGGCATCACACGTTATCTGCTGGTCGAGGAACAGACGCCTGAGGGGCTGATGTTCAACAATCCCGCCGGCCACCTGGATCCTGGCGAATCACCGCAGCAAGGCGTGGTTCGTGAAGCGCTCGAGGAGACGACCCGGGTCTTCACGCCCGATTGCCTGATTGGTGTCTACCTGGCCCGTTTTCAGCGCCACTTGGCAGCCGGCGCCGTCGACGATGTCACCTACCTTCGGTTCGCCTACGGCGGCAGCGCCGGCGCCGCAAACCCGCTGTTGACGCTCGACGAGGGCATCGAGCGGACCGTCTGGATGAGCCTGGACGAGGTACGCGCCTGCCGCGACCGCCACCGCAGTTCGCTGGTGCTCAAATGCATCGAAGATCATGCCGCGGGGCGCCGCTTTCCGATGGA
>JBBRID010000498.1:0-2825 GCA_038221635.1 Burkholderiales bacterium | reverse complement strand
GACGCCCTCTTCAACGGACTGCCCGCCGGCGGCTCGCGCCTGTTGTTCAAGGGCGGAACTCCCTGTCCAAGGCGTTCGGCCTGATCTCCAGGTTTTCGGAAGACATCGACATCACGGTATTCCGTGACGACCCGGGGCAGGGAGTTCGTGCCGCCGATCTGGAGGCACTCAGCGGCAAGAAGCGCCGGGCTAGGCTTGATGCCATTCGGGCGGCCTGCCCGGCCTACATCGCGGGGGCCCTGACCTGGCAGTTGGTCGAGGTCGCCGCCGCCGTGAATCCCGACGCCGCAATCAAGCAGGAAGCAGATCCGGACGACCCGGACGGCCAGACGCTGCTGTTCTGGTATCCCACCGTGACGGCGACCACCGGTGCCTACATCCGGGCAGCTGTCAAGATTGAGGCGGATGCGAAGTCCGCTCTAGACCCCCACGTCGCGGCGACCGTGGTGCCCTACGTTGCGCAGGACGTCGTTGGCGCTGACCTGGCGGCGGCTAACATCACCACGGTCAAGCCGGAACGCACTTTCTGGGACAAAGTGATGATCCTGCATGGCCTGCGGCAATGGCATGACCGGCGCAGGGAACTGCGCCACGAGGGCCAGCGCGTCTCCAGGCACTACTACGACATCCATCGATTGTTGCAACAGGAAGCAGCATCCGACTGGCGGGCGGACCAAGCACTGGCGATGGACTGCGCCACGCATGCGCGCATGTTCTTCGGCAGTGCCGACCTGGGGCTGGATATCGCAAAGCCAGGCACGTACACGCTGATGCCTGAAGGGGCCATGCGCGACGCGCTGGCGAAGGACTATGTCGCCATGTCGCGCATGATTTTCGGCGTAGCGCCTTCGCTGGACGAAGTGCTGACCAGTGTGGAGCAGCTGCAGCAGTCGATCAACCGCGAGGTCGCCTCGGCGGCTGTTGCATGAGCGACTACTTCAGCGACCGCGAGAACGGCCCCCGTGCGCGAACCGAGCAAGTGATCACGCCCACGGTGTGGGCGGCCATGGTTGCGACCGTGCAAGGGCTGATGAACAGCGGCGCGTTGGGTCAACGGTTCCCTGAGCGATGCCGGGATGGGCAGGCGATCTGCGGCTGCGACGAAGGCGCGTTGGCGGCTTCTGTCACGGCCGAAATGCCCGGGCTGGTTTGGCCGCTACAGATCACAGCCGAGGTCGACGAGGGCTTCATGTCCCGGCGCGAGCCGTTTGCGCCGTCAACGCTTCTGGTTCTGGACTTCATCGAATTCGTCCATCGCGCGGTCGCCAAGCCCGTGCCCGGCAAGTATCACGAGTACTTCAGCCACCACCACCTGACGTTCGATCAAGAGGCGGGGCAGGAAGACTTTCGCGCCACGATCAATCGGCTGTTTTCGCGCAACGGGCTGGCGTTCGAGATGCTCACCAGCGGTCGCATCGTCCGTGTCCTGCCGCCTGTGCTTGCCGAAGAACTCCGACGAACGAAATTCAACTCGGGCGACCGTACGCTGGACGTCCTGCGACCGACACGTACAGGTGGCTGACCTGGCGGTTGATCAGCGTGAACACCAGCGGCAACGCGATGAGCGCGCCGCCGAGTGCGAACAGGGTGCCGATCTGCGAAGGAATCTCGACCCATTAAAGGCCGTCGCTGATGCCGGCGCCGACGCTGCCCAGCCCGGCAATCAGCGCCGCGTTCCACAGCATGGCTCCGACGAAGGCGTAGCGCGCAGCGATCAGCGGCGTCTTCAGCAGCCGTGGAATGATGAACAACGCCACCCCCAGCCCAGCCATCGGCGCCCAGCCGTAGGCCACCGCATTCAAATGGATGGTGCGGATACGGCCGAAAGTCAGCCAGGCTTGCTGGTCAGCCAGTCGGGCTCATGCAATTTGATCGATGCCGTCAGGCCGGCGGCCGATGCGACCAGCAGCCACACCACGGCGCAGCAGAAGAAGAAGAACATCAGCGGCCCAGTGGAGGCGTCGGCACGTGTGCGATCGCGGATCTCTTCGCTGTCGATGTGGCCGGTGCTGCCGCCTTGCGCAGCGTCGGTGCTGCGTTGCAGCGAGCTTCGCGCCGCCCGTGTGGCAGCAGGCTCTTCGATGCGGCCGATCTCGTCGGGCGCAAAGATGATCTCGGCGCCTCGGCTGCTGCGGTCGAACAAGCCCTTGCGTTGCGACCAGATGAACACCAGCAGTGCAACGAACGACAAGATGAAGGCCGAAAGCAGGATGCCAACAGTGTTCAAGAAGAGTTCTTTGTCAAGATCGGCATAGATGTATCAACGTCAGTGACAACGTCAGTAACAATGTCAGTGACGGCAAAAAAACATGCCCGAGCTCTGACGGCTTCAGCCGCAGCAGGCGCCGCCTGAGCAGCAGGAATCCGCCATGACCGGGACGGGCACAGCATGCAACTTGGAGATGCGCACGCGCCACAGTTCGGGGCCAGCTTCGAGGGTGTTCCATTCAAAGTGGCCGGCCGAACGACCCGCGAACTGCGCACGCAGGGGCACCGGATCGTGGTCGTTCACCAATTCCAGCGCCTCGCCAACGCGAAGCGCGTCGAAGCGATCGAAGATCACCGCATGGCGATCGCGCGGGGCGATCTCGCGTACGTCGATGGGGTTGGCAGTTGTCGAAGACATGGCAGGTCCTTTCGGGGTGATGGACAAGGGGATGGGCAAGAGGGTGGACAAAGTGAAGGAGAGCGTGAGCTCGACATCCGTCGAAACCTACGGTGCGGTTCAGTCAAAGGCACAGCCTCACCCGTCCTTGCCGTCCAGGCGTGTCGACATCAGCCAAGGTGTGTAGATGACGAGGTAGATGGCGAAGGCGGCGCTCCAG
>JBBRID010000497.1:0-2838 GCA_038221635.1 Burkholderiales bacterium | reverse complement strand
CGTCGTCGACTCGCGGGGCGTCATTCAGACCGAGCGTGAGGATGTGCGCGCTGGCAAGCTGGACGAAAGCAAGCAGGCCTATTGCCAGCGCACGTCGGCGCGCAACCTGGCCGACGTGGTGGCCGCAGCAGATGTCTTTCTCGGTTGTTCGACTGGCGGTGTCTTGACCGCAGCGATGGTGTCGACGATGGCCGAGCGGCCGATCATCCTCGCCCTGGCCAATCCCGAACCCGAGATACGGCCGGAATTGGCGTTGGCCGCAAAGCCGGATTGCATCATCGCCACCGGGCGTTCCGACTATCCGAACCAGGTCAACAACGTCCTGTGTTTTCCGTACATCTTCCGCGGCGCCCTCGATTGCGGCGCGACTCGCATTACCGAAGAGATGAAACTGGCCTGCGTGCGCGAGATTGCTGCGCTCGCGAAGGCGGAGATCAGTGACGAAGTGGCCGCCGCGTACGCCGGCCAGGAGCTGTCGTTCGGCCCACAGTATCTGATTCCCAAGCCCTTCGATTCACGGCTGATCCTGCGCATCGCGCCGGCGGTGGCGAAGGCTGCCGCTGAGTCGGGGGTGGCGACCCGGCCGATTGCCGATCTTGAGGCCTATCGACAATCTTTGCACCGCTTTGTCTTCCACACCGGCATGGTGATGCAGCCGGTGTTCACGGCAGCGAAGGCGCATCCGGCACGGGTGACTTACGCAGAGGGTGAAGAAGAGCCAGTGCTGCGCGCTGTCCAGGTGGTTGTCGACGAGGGCCTGGCCCGGCCGACACTGATCGGCCGCCCGGCGGTAATCGAGATGCGGATCAAGCGCGCCGGGCTGCGGCTGCGCATCGGCGACAACATCGAGGTCGTGAATCCGGAAGACGACTCACGCTATCGCGCCTACTGGGAGGATTACCACCAGCTGATGGGTCGCGAAGGCGTGACCCCCGACCTGTCGAAAGCTATCCTGCGCCGCTCCAACACCGTGATCGGCGCAATGATGCTGCGTCGTGGCGATGCCGATGCCTTGTTGTGCGGCACGGTGGGCCGCTATGACAACCATCTGGAGCATGTTCGCCACGTGATCGGGCTGAAACCCGGTGTCAGCGATTTTGCGGCGATGAATGCGCTGCTGCTGGAATCGCGAACGCTGTTCATTGCCGATACCTTCGTCAATGATGAGCCAAGTGCCGAACAACTGGCGCAGATCGCTTCAATGGCGGCCGACGAATTGCGCCGCTTCGGCCTGCAGCCCAAGGTGGCTTTCGTGTCGCATTCGATGTTCGGCTCTTCGAACCGGCCAGCAGCCAGGCGCATGCGCGAGGCCGCCGAACTGTTCAGGAAACTCGAACCCTGTGTCGACTGCGAAGGTGAAATTCATGGTGACGGCGCGCTGTCGGAGGAAATCCGCCGCAGCTTCCTGCCGACCTCGACGATGAGCGGCGCAGCCAATCTGATGCTGCTGCCCAACCTTGACGCCGCCAACATCCTGTTCAACGTGCTGAAGATCACCAGCAGCCACGGCGTGACCATCGGCCCGGTGTTGCTCGGTGCCGCCAAGCCGGTTCACATCCTGACACCCGCTTCGACTACCCGGCGCATCGTCAACATGACCGCGCTGGTGGTTGCCGACGCTGCGGCACTCGCTGCAACGGGCCAGTGATGCGCTTGATTCGCACTCGCCTCAAAGCATCGTTTTCAAAGGCGTCGCCGGATCGTTGACCAGCTCGGGGGCCGGGCTCTTGCCGGCCTCGAGCAGTTTGCGCGCCATCATGTGATCCATCGGCGCGTTGACCGATTCGACACAGACGAGCTTGTCGTCCAGATAGTGGAAGATCGAGAAGCTGGCCTCGCTGGCGCCCGGCCGGCGGTAGCGCTGGCCACCCTGTGGCATCAGTCCGGCCATCTGCAGCCGCAGGCTGCCTTGCTCCGACCAGAACCAGGGCAGCGCGGCGTAGACATGCGGCGTGCCGAGCAGGCTGGCGGCGGCGCAACGCGCCTGGTCGGTGGCGTTCTGCACCGATTCCAGCCGCAGCCGCTGTCCGCTCGTGGCTTCCGGAAAACGGGCGCAATCACCGACCGCGAAGATGGACGGATCCGAGGTGGCCATGTGTGCATCGACCAGGATACCGTTGTCGACCGCCAGTCCTGCCGCTTCTGCCAGCGCCGTCTCCGGCTCGGCACCGATACCCATCAACATCAGGTCGACCGGCTGGCTGTTGCCATTGACCTGCAGTGAAACCAGGTGATTCGCTTCGATCCGGAAACTGTCGACGACGACGCCGAGACGCACCACCAGACCGGATGCTCGATGATGCTGAAGCACGTGTTCCGCCACTTCGGATGAAATCGATCGCGCCAGCAGGCGCGGCGCAGCTTCCAGCACCTCGACCTCGAGGCCGAGGCCGAGCGCGGTCATCGCGACCTCGAGCCCGATGAAGCCGCCGCCGAGCACGGTCAGCTTGCGGCCGGCCACCAACTGGCGGCGCAAACTCTGGGCGTCGGTCGAGCTTCTCAACAGCGCGACGTTGGCGAGGCCTTCCGGAAGCGCAGCCAGCCGCCGGGCGCGGGTCCCGGTCGCAATGACCAGCTGGCCAAACTGAAGGCGGGTCCCCGATTGCAGCGTCACAGTGCGATGCTCGCGGTCGATGGCCTGGGCTGGATCGGCACGATGAATGCGGATGCCAGCTTCGGCATACCAACCGTCGGCCCGGTGTGGCTGGTGTGTCTCGTCGGTGCTTTTCAGGAACGCCTTCGACAACGGCGGCCGCTGATACGGCAGCGCAGCTTCGGCGCACACCAGGTGGACGCGGTGGCCTCGACCGGCGTTGGCCAGGGCTGCGCACAGGGCTG
>JBBRID010000496.1:0-2852 GCA_038221635.1 Burkholderiales bacterium | reverse complement strand
GTCAGCGCGAGTTTCGCAGTGCGCTTGATGCCGAATTGTCGGCCATGAGCAGGTTCCTGGGCGTCAACGCACCGTAATCGGCAACGGAATCGGCAACGATCAAGCAGCGCGCACTCGTCACAGCGGGTGAACAAAACCGCTCATGCTTGGTGCGCCAGTCTGTCGGTTCGCCTGAGATACTGCGGATCGGATCCACCGGGTCGCCGCAACAACGCCGCCATTTCCTTGGCCGGCATCGGCCGCGCGAAGAAGTAGCCCTGCAGCTCATTGCAGTCGAGTTCGAGCAGTACGTCGCGCTGGCCCACCGTTTCGACCCCCTCGGCCACCACGCTCAAGCCCAGGGCATGCGCCAGCCGCACCACGGCATCGACAACGGCCCGGGCATCGGCGCTGCTGTCGATATCCCGCACGAAGCTGCGATCGATCTTCAGCTGCCGGGCGGGCAACTGGCGCAGTGAAGCCAGACTCGAATGGCCGGTGCCGAAGTCGTCGATCGACAGGTAGACACCGATTCGCGCCAAGCCTTCAAACGTCTGCTGCGTCCGGGCCAGATTGCTCATCGCCACCGATTCGGTGATCTCGCACATCAATTGGCTCGGCTCGATCCGGTATCGGCGCAATGCCGTCTCGATGCGCCCCACCAGATCGCGCTGGCTAAGTTGATGCGACGAGACATTGATGGCCACATTGACAGTCAAACCGGCATCGGCCCAGACGCGCATTTGCCGGCAGGCCTCGTCGATGACCCAGTCGCCGATATCGAGAATCAGCCCAAAACGCTCGGCCAATGGGATGAAGACATCCGGTGGCACGGCACCACGCGCAGGGTGATGCCAGCGCAGCAATGCTTCGGCCCCGCTCAGCGCACCACTCGCGGCATTGATCTTCGGTTGATAGAACAGTTCGAGCTCACGGTTGGCCAGCGCAATGCGCAAATCGCCCTGCATCTCGATCTGCACGCGTGCATCACTTTCCATGTAACTTTCATACAGCGCATAGGCCGCGCCGCCGCCTTGCTTGGCCGAATACATAGCGGCGTCGGCCTGCGCGATCAGCCTGTCGGCCGGACCATGGTCCGGATAAACGACGACCCCGATCGAGCATGAGATATGGATCTCGCGCTCCTCCAGGCGAAATGGCCGCGCCAAGGCCTGCAGCACGCGGTCGGCCTGCTGGGTGGCCTCGGCACTTGCCGAGACACCCTCGCTGAGCAGCAGGAATTCGTCGCCGCCGACCCGCGCCAGGGTATCGCTTGCACGGGCCGTTGCACGCAGGCGATTCGCAGCCTCTTTCAACAATTGGTCGCCGACGGCGTGACCGAAGGAATCGTTGACTGGTTTGAATCCGTCGAAGTCGATGAAGTGGACAGCGATTTTGATTGCCGTCTGTGGCAGCCCACCGTTGGCGTCGCGGTCGCTGCGCGCGACGGCGTGGGCGAGACGATCCTCGAACAAGACCCGGTTCGGCAGGCCGGTCAGCGGATCGTGCAGCGCACGCTGCTGCAATTCGAGATTGGCGAGCTGCAACTGCCGATTCGCCAGCAGCAGCGACTCCGCCATCCGCGCGGTCTTGCTTTGCATGCGGGAGTCGAGCAGCGCGGTGAACAAGGTAAGCGTCAGCACCAGCATCGCCGAAACCCCGACCAGCACGCCCAGTCCTTCGCCTCCAAGCTCACCGGAGCTGAAGCAGACGCTGTTCTCCGGGAACCCGGCCGCGGCCATGCCGGTGTAATGCATCCCGCTGATCGCCAATCCCATCACCACGGCAGACGCAATCCGAAGACCATACATGACCGGAGGCGGTCGGCTGACTGCGCTCTTTCTCAGCCAGGCAAAGATCAGCAGCGCCGCTGCAGAGGCGACCAGGGCAATCACTACCGACGCGCAAACCAGCAAGCGATCCCACACGATGCCGGGCGCCACGTCGATGGCAGCCATGCCCAGATAGTGCATGGCGCAGATCCCGGTCGCCATCGCGGTGGAGCCGACGAGCAGCCGCACGGCGGTCAGCTTCTCACTGCTGGTCACCCCCAGGGCAACGCCCGATGCAACGACCGCAGCAAACCACGATGCCAGTGTCAGCATCCGGGTGTAGCCGAGATCGATCGACAGCGAAAAGGCCAGCATTCCGAAGAAGTGCATCGCCCAGATGCCGGTACCCATTGCGAGCGACCCCCCGATCCACCAGGTCAGAGCGATGGAGCGGTCGTTGCCTCGCACGCGTTCGGCCAATGCCAGCGCAACATAGGACGCCAGTGTGCCGACGACGATCGAAGCGAGCACGACCGTCCAGTTGTAGCTTGGGGTCAGAAAATTCACGGCAATGAGAAACGGGTGTTCGGCGGCAGGACAGCGCAGCGGCGACACGGCCGCCTAGAGAAACGTCAGCGCGAGGGTAGACCGGCACTGGGCATGCCAATCGCCGGATCAGCACACGATATGGGCGGGTGTTCGAACCAGAGTCTGCTCAGACAACGGAGGGAGGCTCCGCCGAGACCAGGCTTTTGCGCCTGGCGTCGAGCAAGCGTGCCGCCACTTCGGCAAATCCCGCGCCGCGTTCGGCCGCCGTCAGGTAGCGCGGCCAGACTGTCAGCTGATCGGAAAAATGCAGCAAATTGGCCACACCGACCGACAGCGGCACGTAGGCAAACATCTGCTGATCATTGGTTGAATCGCCGACATAGACCCAGTGCTCGAGTTCGGCGTCGAACTCGCGGCCGAACAAGCGGCGCAGCATCCAGCGCGCACCGCTGAGCTTGTCGTGGTCGCCGAACCAGCCGTTGATGTGGATCGAACTGACGGTCGCGTTCATGCCGGCGCCTTTCATGATCGCGACCACCTGCTCGATGGCTG
>JBBRID010000495.1:0-2865 GCA_038221635.1 Burkholderiales bacterium | reverse complement strand
GAGTTGCGCAAAAACGGCGAGCTGTTCAACGAGAATCTTCGCCGACGAACGGATCGCTTCCTCAGGCGAGATGGCGCCATTGGTCTCAATTTCCATCACCAGCTTGTCGAGGTCGGTGCGCTGCTCGACGCGGGCACTTTCGACGGTATAGCTGACCCGCGCAACCGGCGAGAACGACGCATCCAGGACGATGCGGCCAATCGATTTGGTCGGCTCGTCGCCATAACGGCGCATCGTGCCCGGCACATAGCCGCGGCCCTTCTCGACCTTGATCTGCATGTCAAGCTTGCCGCCCTGCGACAGGTTCGCGATCACGTGCTCGGGGTTGATGATCTCGACATCATGCGGCACCTGGATGTCGGCCGCCGTGACCGGGCCTTCGCCCTCCTTGCGGACGACGAGGGTGACTTCATCACGGTTGTGCAGGCGGAAAACCACGCCCTTCAGGTTCAGCATGATGTGGACGACGTCTTCTTGCACGCCGTCGATGGCCGAGTATTCGTGCAGCACGCCGGCGATTGTCACTTCGGTGGGGGCATAACCGACCATCGACGACAGCAGCACGCGCCGCAGCGCGTTGCCCAGCGTATGTCCATAGCCGCGCTCGAAGGGCTCGAGGGTGACCTTGGCCCGGTTTGCGCCGAGTGGTTCAACTTGAATGGCTTTGGGTTTGAGCAAATTCGTTTGCATGAGGTCTTTCTTTCAATACCCTCGGTTCGTTACACCGATAAGGCTGAGGGACCGGCCAGTCGAGGCATGTTGTGCACACCGCAAGCTGGCGACCAGAAACATAAGCCAATGGCGCCAGGTGGCAGAACGCCACCAGCGCTTTCAGACAGGATCAGCGTGAATACAGCTCGACGATCAGCGCTTCCTTGATGTCGCTGCCGAACTCGTCGCGATCGGGGGTCTTCTTGAAGACGCCTTCGAGCTTCGAGGTGTCAAGCTGGATCCAGGCCGGCAGGCCGATCGATTCGGCCAGCTTGACGGCGTCGACAATGCGCAGCTGCTTCTTCGACTTCTCGCGCACGGCCACGGTATCACCGGCCTTGACGAGGTAAGAAGCGATGTTCACCACCGAACCGTTGACCTCGATCGACTTGTGCGACACCAACTGGCGTGCTTCAGCACGGGTCGAACCAAAACCCATGCGATAGACGACGTTGTCGAGGCGCGATTCCAGCAGCATCAACAAGTTGGCACCGGTGTTGCCGCGGCGGCGCTCGGCCTCCGCGAAATAACGACGGAACTGACGCTCGAGCACGCCGTACATGCGCTTGACCTTCTGCTTTTCGCGCAGCTGCAGGCCGAAGTCGGACGTACGCGAACCCGAAGTGCGGCCATGCTGGCCAGGCTTGCTGTCGAACTTCGCCTTGTCACCGATCGGGCGACGCGCGCTCTTCAGGAATAGGTCAGTGCCTTCACGGCGGGAAAGTTTGGCCTTGGGGCCGAGATAACGTGCCACGTTGCTTCCTTGTTCAATCTGACGCAGGCGGTGAGCTTGCGCGAGTCTGGCGAGTGTTGTTCTGGGCGCTCAGACGGTGGGCTTAAAACGAAGCCGGCCGGATCCCGCGGGACCCTTGGTCGGATGGTCGGCTTCAACACAAATGCCGACGGAGCCCGCAGGCTGCCGTCGACATGGGGAAAAACGAAAAACGGCGACGGACAATCAGATGCGACGGCGCTTCTGAGGGCGGCAGCCGTTGTGCGGCACCGGCGTCACGTCGGAAATGACGTTGATGCGAATGCCCAGCGAAGCCAGCGCACGTACCGACGACTCACGGCCAGGGCCTGGACCCTTGATCCGCACGTCGAGGTTCTTGATGCCCTGTTCCTGTGCTGCACGGCCGGCCGATTCAGCAGCCACCTGCGCTGCGAATGGCGTGCTCTTGCGCGAGCCCTTGAAGCCTTGTCCGCCACTCGAGGCCCACGACAGGGCGCCGCCCTGGCGATCGGTGATCGTGATGATGGTGTTGTTGAACGACGCATGCACGTGCGCGATGCCGTCCGCAATGTTCTTGCGGGCTTTCTTGCGGACACGTTGTGCGGCGGTATTCGGTGCTTTTGCCATTTGAAACTTTCTCTGGAACGGGGCGTCGGTGGCGTTTCGAAGCGATTCGGGGCCGGTTCTTCGATCAGGTCGCCGAGATCACTTCGAAATCGGCGATCATTTCTTCACCAGTGCACCGGACTTGCGCGGGCCCTTGCGGGTACGGGCATTGGTCTTGGTGCGTTGACCACGCACCGGCAGACCGCGGCGATGACGGAAGCCACGATAACAGCCGAGGTCCATCAACCGCTTGATGTTGATCGACATCTCGCGGCGAAGATCGCCCTCGATTGTCATGCGGCCGATTTCTTCCCGGATTTTCTCCAGATCACCGTCGGTCAGATCCTTGATCTTGCGATCCAGCGGAACGCCGGAGTTGTTGCAGATCTTCTGCGCGGTGGTCCGGCCGATACCGTAGATCGACGTCAAGCCGATCTCAGCATGTTTGTGGGGCGGAATATTGATACCAGCGATGCGTGCCATAAACGTCCTCTAATTTCGTCGTCGGCCAGGGTCAGCCCTGGCGCTGCTTGTGGCGCGGATCGGTGCAAATGACCCGGACCACGCCCTTGCGACGGATCACCTTGCAATGCCGGCACATCTTCTTCACCGATGCTGCAACCTTCATGCTCTTCTCCAATGTCCTTGCGGACCGGTTATCACTCTTTGTCAAATGCAGATGCCGCTACCGGCACCGCGTCGAAACGTCAACTGGCCTTGAAATTCGCTTTCTTCAGCAGCGACTCGTACTGCTGGCTCATCACATAACTCTGTACCTGGGCCCAGAAGTCCATCGTCACGACCACGATGATCAG
>JBBRID010000494.1:0-2866 GCA_038221635.1 Burkholderiales bacterium | reverse complement strand
TTTGCCCCATAGCTGGGCTATGGGGCTGCAAATCCGGCAAGAACTGTCCTCGCTGGGGCCGATTCTCGCTATCGACGCCCCAAGCCCGACAGGCTCCTAAACCGCCAGACCCGGAGCGCGGCCGCGCAAGTCGGCAGATCGCCCGGGTCGTCGACCCTCGATCCCGTCTCGTCTACGCCTGGTTCGCACCGACCCGGCACTTGTTTTTCCGCCGGCAGCACCGACATGCTGGCATGGGAAAAACCATGCTGTTGCTGCTGTCTGCGACCCTGCACTTCTACCTCGCGCTTCGGCTGCTGCCGTCGCTGCAAGCATGGCCATGGGCCGCGGCCATGCTGGCGCTGCTGCTGCTGGTCTCGGCGGTATCGATGCCCTTGGCTTTGCTCGGGCGCCGCATCGTGCACGCGCCAGGAAGCCGAATCGCGCTGGCGTGGATCGGCATGTTGGCGATGGGTTGGTTCTCTTCGTTGTTCGTGCTGAGCATCATGCGCGATGTCTTGTTGCTTTTGCTGTGGGCGGTGTCCGCCGTCGTTGCCACTTGGTCGCTCGATGGATTGCTGGCGCCCAGCGCCTGGACCGTCCTCACGTTTGCCACCTTGGTGACTGCCCTCGGCGCCTGGAATGCTCGGCGCACCGCGGCGGTCGTCGAGGTCGACGTGCCGATTGCCAATCTGGCGGAGGCCTTGCATGGCTTCACGATTGCGCAGATCAGCGATCTTCATGTCGGCTCGACGATTCGTTCGGCGTATGTGCGTGCGATCGTCGAGCGGGTCAACCAGATGGGTGCCGACATGATTGCGGTGACTGGTGATCTCGTCGATGGCAGCGTCCCAGAGCTGTCGGTTCACGTAGCTCCGTTGGGCCGATTGAGATCACGGCACGGCACCTTCTTCGTCACCGGCAATCACGAGTACTACAGCGGTGCGCCGGCGTGGATTGTCGAGTTGCGGCGCCTGAACATGCAGGTGTTGCTCAACGAACATGTGGTGTTGAACCACAATGGCAGCGAACTAGTGGTTGCCGGCGTCACCGATCACGGCGCACACCATTTCGATCCGGACCAGCGCAGTGATCCGCACGCTGCATTGGCTGGTTCGCCCAGCGATGCGTCGATGCGGATGCTGCTGGCGCATCAACCCCGTGCCGCCGCGCAAGCGGCAGCCGCCGGCTTCCAGTTGCAGTTGTCGGGTCACACCCACGGCGGCCAGTTCTGGCCATGGAACTTGTTCGTGCGGCTTCAGCAGCCGTTCACCGCCGGGCTGGACCGGCTACATGATCTGTGCATCTACACCAGCCGGGGAACCGGTTATTGGGGGCCGCCGAAACGTTTCGGTGCGCCGTCTGAAATCACCCGCTTGAGGCTGGTTCGCGTGTGAGCTGAATGGAATTGACGATGGCATTGCGATGGCGCGTTATCGGCAGACGCTCGACTGAGCAGTGCCGGCGCGTCGGCTGAGTGCCTCGCGTGAGTCAGACCTCGGGCGCGGGCGGATTGCCGTCGTCGTCCGGGGGAACGACTGGCGGCACCGGCCCTTGATCGGGGTCGATGGGATGCAATCCCGGTTCCGGCTGCGGTGGGTCGCCTTGTGGATGATGCGGCTTGTGCGGGGTGTGATCGGTCATGATGCGCTCCTGGTCAACCGGGTTTCTTCTTCGATGCCCGCTCGATCATGGCGCGCGCTTCGAGTTCGCTGTTCAGCGATGCCTCGAGCGGGGCACGGCACAGGCCAGCCTGCTGATAACGCAGGTTTTCGTAAAGATCGGACGTGGCCGGAAACAAGCCCAGCACGAACTCGAGCTTGTCATCCGTCTCGAGTCGGCCGAGTTCGTCGACCAGGTGGCGAACCACCGATTGATATTGACCGGCGCCACCGGCCTTGACATCGACTTCAAGGCGCTCGAGCAAGCCGGCCAGGGTCACGACCACCCGCAGGCGCTCGGGGAGCTGAATCGTTCGTTCTGTCTGCATAAGGATCTGAGCCAGATTGGTGGGAACAGGTTCCCGATCACCGACAGATGGGGATCGTTGACACCAAGTCAAGCACCGACGGCGCAAAGCCGTCGGCATCAGCCTTCAACGCAGCACGAGAACCGGCACCGTGGCAATCCGAAGCAGCGTCGTGGTGATGCTGCCGACGATCAGGTGACGCAGCCGCGAATGCCCGTAAGCGCCCATTACCAGCATGAGCGATATCCGCGCACACAGCGCCGGGAGATAGGGCGATGGGGCGGGGCTCCGGCAACAACTGAGCGATCTGCACCTGCCCTGGTCGACGCGTAGGCGTGGGATGCGCGCAACACCATGTTCATGCTGCGCCGCAACATTCTACCCGCCGGCGGCCCTCTCACCGATGGTCATCGTCCTACGGCGAATTGCGCCGATTTCCAATGTTTGCAATCGGCGTGCCCGAGACAATCTGAAACATATGGAAGCAAGTCTCGGCACGCCGCAAGGGATGAGGGTGGGGACGGCTGTCATCAGGGATACCTCACGCCAGACCAAAAAAAGTCAAAACAAATGACCCATGTGCTGATCGTCGATGACGAGGTCGACTCGGCGGAATCGCTGAAGCTCTTGGTCGCAGACGAAAACTTCACCGTTGCCGTGGCGCACAGCTTGCGAGATGCCAAGCGGCAAATAACATTGCAGCAGCCCGAGATCGTGCTGCTCGATCTCCAACTGCCCGATGGCAATGGAATGGATCTGTTTTCCGATCCGCAGTTGCTTGCCAGCTCGGAGGTGGTGCTGATCACCGGCCATGCCAGTCTGGAGACATCGATCCAGGCCTTGCGTCTGGGCGCGGCCGACTATCTGGTCAAGCCGATCAATGCCAAGCATCTGAGTGCGGTGTTGTCCCGCTTCACG
>JBBRID010000493.1:0-2877 GCA_038221635.1 Burkholderiales bacterium | reverse complement strand
TTCCCGTGCTGATTCATTCCCTGCTGGCTCAGACCCTGCAAAACTTCCGGTTGATCGTGATCCACGATGGCCACGATGCCGAGATGGCAGCGCTGTTGAAGCCATACGCCGACAACCATCCCGAGTTGATCAGGGTGTTCTTCACCGACCAGCGATTCAACGACTACGGGCACACGTTGCGGGACATCGGCATCCAGCTCGCCGATACCGAATACCTGCTGCTGACCAACGATGACAACTACTACGTTCCGCGCTTCCTTGAGTACATGTTCATGCCAATGCATGCGCAAGATGCCGAAGCGCCGGACATCGTCTTCTGCGACATGATCCACAGCCACAACAATCCGGGCGTCCGGAAACAGTTGCCGTACAACCCCTTCGAGACGCGGCCTGAGCGCAACTTCATCGACATAGGATGTTTTGTTGCCAGAACCGAACTCGCCAGAAAAGTCGGCTTCCGCGACAAGGGATTCGCCGGTGACGCGACCTATTTCGAGGACCTTGTCGGGGCAGCCGTCGATGCCAAGCTCGTGAAGATCCCGATGACGCTGTTCGTGCACAACTGACGGTGCACGTTCAGATTGCGGCGGCCGATCAGGCCGGCACCAGCCTGGCGTTGGCAGTCAGGGCTGCTCGCACGACTTCTGGTGGATACCACATCAACGCGTCGAGAATCGACAGGCCGGCGGTCGCCGGATAGTCGCCTTGCCGGTAATCCAGCGGGTCGGTGTCGAGAAAAGTCAGACCGATTCCCAACTGCTCGAACCGTGACGGCGAGAACAAAGACTGACCACCGATCGGGTTGAGGTACTCATCCGCACCGAGGCGCGAGCAGATTTCGGGCGCCCAATCTCCGGGCTCTAGGCCGTCGGGCAGATCAAGCTGCAACTCGGAGCAGATCCTGTGACGAAACGGAACCCCGAGGTAGCCACAGACTGCTGCCAGCCCTCGCACGTTGAGGTGCACCAGCGACACGTCCCCGTCGGGCAGGGCAAAGCTGCTGCGAACCAAGGCCTCGACCGCTTGGTAGAACGGCGCCTTGCGCCGATAGTGGCTGATTTTCCCGAGGACACTGACCGCAGTTGCGGCCGGTTCCAGAATGTTGGCCTGAGAGGTCTTGATCGCGATCGAGCCGTTGCCGAGCGGTACGCTGATCCAGTTGGCGCCGCCATTCGGATGCAGCACCCGATTGCGGTTCATCCATGTCTTCGGCGTGTACTGGGTGACGTCGAATACAACCCATTCGTCACAATGGGCGATCAGCGAGAAATGAGCCGGATGCGGGAAAAAATACGGCTGCATGATGCCCATGCGCACGTCAGCCTCCGCTTGCGGTTCGCTGCAATTCTGCGATCAGTGCCCCGATCAGCGTGACGTCTTCATCGCCAACCAATGCGCCGCTCGGCAACTGGATAAGCGTTTGGTTCAGGTGGTCCGTGACTGGCAGCGCGTCTACGTACTGCCGCAGCTCGTCGACATAGGGCCTGCTGCGGTGGATGCCCGGATGAAAGTAGCGCCGGGCAACGATGCGGCGCGCGTGCAGGAATTCCAGCAATTCGTCCCGATCGGCGCCGAAAGACGCTGGATCCACCTTGCAGACGATGTATTGGTGGTTGCTGGCGCTCACCCGCCTCGGTTCATGCAGCGTGATGCCTGGAATGCCGTGCAGGGCCGCGCGGTATTGCAGAAAGATTGCGCGGTTGCGTTGCAGCGTCTGCGGCAACTCGTCGAGGTTCAGCAGACCGACGGCGGCCTGGGCTTCGGACATGCGGCCGTTGCTGGTGCGGCTGACCTCGACCACCGCACCGGCGCCATAGCTGCTGCGGATGTTCCGCAGTCTGGCTGCAAGCCGGTCGTCGTTGGTTGAGATGCAGCCGCCTTCGGCCGAGCTGAAGACCTTGGTCGCGTGGAATGAAAAGACTTCGAGCTCGCCAGAACCCCCGATGGGCCGGCCATCCACGCTGCAACCCATCGCATGTGCGGAGTCGAAGAGCAGGCTGATGCCGTGTCGATCGGCGATGGCCTGCAGCGAGTCGGCATCGCAGGCGTCGCCCCACAGGTTGACTGCCAGTATGGCGCTGACGTCGGCATCGATCAAGCGCTCGACTGCAACCGGATCCAGCTGATGACTGATCGGATCGACATCGCAGAACACCGGTTCGAGCCCGGTCCAGCTCAATGCCTGTGCGGTGGCAATGAAGGTGAAGGACGGGACGATCACCTTGCCTCGCAAACCGAGCGCCTCGACGGCCATCAGCAGCCCGATGGTGGCATTGGTGACGCAAATCACATGGCGCACCGCCAACTGCTCGGCCAGGCGGGCCTCCAGGCGTTGAACCAGCGGGCCGTGGTTGGTGTAGTACTGGCGATCGAACAGCTCGCGAAAGGTCGCTTCGTATTTGTCCCAGCTCGGAAAATAGAGCTGGCCCACCGGCAGTGGCGTGGCACGCGCCGAGAGTGGCGATGGTGAGCTGCACAGCGTCGCGGTTGATTGCATTTCGTCGGGCCTCTTCATGATTGCAGCCTGCGATGGATCGTCGTGGCGTGTTGCCTGATGAAGCGGAGCATGCCGACGACGGCGACGATGTCAGCCTCATCGACCCGATGACCGCAGGGCATCAGCATGTAACGTTCGCTGAGCACTTCGGTCAATGGTAGTCGGACCGGAACCGACGGGTAGGCCATCTTCTTGCTGTGCAGTGGCGGCCAGTAGTAGGCGCGCGACAAGATGCCTTCCTCGTTCAGCAGCTTGATCGTATCGGCCCGGCTGATCGGCCAGTCGTCGGTGATCTCCACGACGATGGTCTTGAAGCTCGTGCGCTCGGACTCGTCGAAAGCCACCAGGCGAATGCCAACCAGGCCTGCGAGCTCGCGTTG
>JBBRID010000492.1:0-2881 GCA_038221635.1 Burkholderiales bacterium | reverse complement strand
CGGTCGTGCACGCGGTCCAGCAACTGATGTTTCGCTGCATCATAAGCGCGATTCAGCGCATGCTCGAACGCGAAGGCATCGGCCGAACCGTGACTCTTGAAGACCAGGCCGCGCAAGCCCAGCAATGCCGCCCCGTTGTAGCGCCGATGGTCGACCCGCGACTTGAAATGCTTCAGCACCGGCAGCGCAACCAGCGCTGCCAGCTTGCAGTACAGATTGCGCGTGAATTCCTGCTTGATGAAATCAGACAGCATCGCCGCCAGTCCCTCGGAGGTTTTGAGCGCCACATTGCCTACGAATCCGTCGCAGACGACGATATCGGTCGTGCCTTTGAAGATGTCGTTGCCTTCGACGTTGCCATAGAAGTTCAGGTGACCACGCTCGGCGGCGGCGCGCAGCAGCTCACCGGCCTGCTTGATGGTGTCGCTGCCCTTGATTGCTTCTTCGCCGATATTGAGCAGGCCGACGGTCGGTGAGTCGCAGCCCTCGACCGCCGACACCAGCGCACTGCCCATCAGCGCAAATTGCAACAGGTGCTCTGCAGTGCAATCGACATTGGCACCGAGGTCGAGCACGGTGGTGAAGGCGTCGCGTACGTTCGGCAAGACGGTTGCTATCGCCGGGCGATCGATCCCGTCCAGCGTTTTCAACAGGTACCGCGCCAGTGCCATCAGTGCACCGGTATTGCCGGCAGATACACAAGCGTCGGCGGCTGCCGGTGCGCCGTCGCTGGCGCGAACCTGCATGATGGCAACCCGCAGCGATGAATCCTTCTTGCGCCGCAGCGCAGTTTCGATCGGATCGTCCGACTCAACCACGTCATTGGCCCCGACGATTCGGCACCGCGCCCAACCCTGGGCCGTTGCCAAAGCCTCGGGGCGGCCGACCAGGATCAGTTCGGCATCCGAATGGGCATCGAGAAATGCCTTGCAGGCCGGCAATGTGATCGACGGCCCGTGGTCGCCGCCCATGCAATCGACGGACAGCCGGACGATCGCCTTCTCACCAGCTGTCGGTTTCGGGGCGTGGCGCGGCAACTCAACGCTCATCCGGGAAACCCTGACGCACCAAGCGCGTGGGCAGTCAGAGAATACAAACGCATGAATCTGGAAGCAGCACGTTCAGCGACATGCGCCGAACTGCTGGCGCCTACGCGACGCCCCGGCCAGATCAGGCGTCGGCCTTGCTCTTGAGCACCTTGCGGCCGCGGTAGAAACCGGTCGGGCTGATATGGTGACGCAGGTGCACCTCGCCAGTGGTCGGCTCGATCGCGGTACCGGGCGCAGCCACGGCATTGTGCGAGCGGTGCATACCGCGCTTCGAAGGGGATTTCTTGTTTTGTTGAACGGCCATCGGATCTCCTGATGCTTCCTGATCCTGCCTCGGACACCATCGCCGAGGCACGCGGCGCACACTTGCACCAATGACGGTGAAGGCACGCGCTGAAAAGCCTGCGATTCTAGCATGTGATCTCGACCCGGTGTGTTCAGCCGGCCGTCTTCCGCGACTTCAGACCAGCCAGTGCGGCAAACGGTTTCTCGTGCGGCTCCACCTCGATCGCAGCAGCCACCGGGTCGGGGGGCGCATGAAGCGGCTGGGGGCAGCCATCTTCATGGCGGGGGATCAGCGGCAGGGCCAGCAACATCTCGTCTTCAATCAATGCCGGCAAATTGAGCGAACGAGACTCGACCAGCAGGTCTTCGGCGGCATCGGCGTCCAACTGGGCGGCGGTCTTTTCATCGGCAACGAAGCGGAATTCGGCATCGACCTGAAGTGGCACCTCAACCGCCTGCAGACAGCGCTGACAGGTCAGGCGGACGACTGTGTCGGCCTCCAGGCGCAGCCATGGCTGGGCCGGCGCGCCGCGCACCGGTCGCAACTCGCCGCTGGCCCGCCAGCGCAGCATCTCGTCGGCTGCCAGCGGTGTTTCGGGATGCGTACTGGCAGCCAGCCGCTTGAGCTCGCGCAGCGACAGCTCACCTTCCAGCTCTGCCGAGCGGTCCGCAAAAGCCCTGATGTCGAGGTGCCGGGGATCAAAAATTTTACCGCTCATGATGGCAGTGTAAGGGGCTCGGGACTCCTCATTGCGGCGTGTTCGCGTGTTGGACAATCAGCCATGGTCACCTCCCGAACGCTGATCCTTGCCTCGACATCTTCATACCGGCGCGAATTGCTCGCCAGATTGAAGATTCCCTTCGACGTCGTGTCGCCGATGGTCGACGAGACGGCCGAACGCGGCGAATCGGGTCAGGCGCTGGCGGCACGCCTGGCGCTCGCCAAGGCCCGTGTTGTTGCGGGTTGCAATCCCGAAGCCGTGGTGATCGGCTCCGATCAGGTTGCCGACCTGAACGGCCAGATCCTCGGCAAACCAGGCACTCACGCCAATGCCGTGGCGCAGCTTCGCGCAATGCGTGGGCAGACAATCCAGTTCGAAACCGCTGTGGCCGTCGTTTGCAATGCACTCGATTTCGAACAGTCGACAAGCGAGGCGGTCGAAGTCCGGATGCGCGATCTGAGCGACGCCGAAATCGAACGCTATCTGCAACTGGAGCCGGCATACGACTGCGCCGGCAGCGCCAAATGCGAGGGCCTCGGAATCAGCCTGATGACGGCGATCCGATCGGACGACGCCACCGCGCTGGTCGGGCTGCCATTGATCAAGACGGCAGAGCTGCTGCGCCGAGTAGGTATCGATCCATTGGCCGATCCATTGGCCGAACCTCTTCCAGATCGGCCTACTGGCGATTGAAATAGCCCATGACCGCCACCCCTACCGGCCGCCTGTATCTGGTGCCCAATACGCTGGATTTCGGCGTGCCCGCAGCGCATGCGCAAGCCAACCTGGATGAGTTGCTGCCGACGGGCGTGCTCAGAATCGCAG
>JBBRID010000491.1:0-2895 GCA_038221635.1 Burkholderiales bacterium | reverse complement strand
GTTCGCTGCGCCGACGTGCCGGAGGCAGGTGCCGTGCTGCGGGTCGCGCAGCGCATTCCGGCCGGTGTCACCGGCGGGCCCCTCGAACCCGGCTCGGCGGCACGCATCTTCACCGGCGCCCAGGTGCCCGCAGGTGCCGATGCGGTGGTGATGCAGGAGCAATGCGAGGCGCTCGACGGGAACGTCCGGATCGGCAGGGTGCCGACGACCGGCCAATGGGTGCGCCGCCGCGGTGAGGACGTTCGGTCCGGGTCCGTGGTGCTCGCGGCCGGCACGCGCCTCACGCCTCAGGCGCTCGGCATGGCCGCATCGGTCGGCACCGCGCACGTGCAGGTGGCGCGCCGGCCACGCGTCGCGCTGTTCTCGACCGGAGACGAACTCGCGATGCCGGGCGAGGTCCTGAAGCCGGGCGCAATCTACAACTCGAACCGCTTCACGTTGCGCGCGCTGGTGGAGGCGCTCGGCTGCGAGTGCATCGACCTCGGCATCGTTCCGGACAACCTCGACGCGACTCGTGCGGCCTTGCGCCAGGCGGCGGCGGTCGCTGACCTCATCGTCACCTGTGGCGGCGTGTCGGTCGGCGAGGAAGACCACCTGAAGCCGGCGGTCCAGGCCGAGGGCCGGCTCGACCTCTGGCAGATCGCGATCAAGCCCGGCAAGCCACTGGCCTTCGGCGAAATCGGTGCTCCCGGTGACGAGCGTTCGACCTGGTTCATCGGCTTGCCTGGCAATCCGGTGTCCAGTTTCATCACGTTTTTGCTGGCGGTGCGGCCGTTGCTGCTGAAGATGCAGGGTGTCAATGACTGGCAACCACAGCCATCGCTGATGCGGGCCGATTTCGATTGGCCCAAGGCCGACAAGCGGCGCGAATTCATGCGCGTGCGGCGCAATACGGGTGGTGGGCTCGACCTGTTTCCGAATCAAAGCTCGGGCGTGTTGACGTCGGCGGTCTGGGGCGACGGCGTCGTTGACAACCCGGCGGAGCAGGTAATCCGTCGCGGCGAGATGGTTCGCTACATTTCGTTTGCCGAATGGTTGGCGTGAGGCTGGCATGACGACGGTACGCATCCGCTATTTCGCCTCGATTCGAGAAGCGCTCGGCGCCGGTGAAACGGTCGAATTCGGCGCCGGGGGAAGCATCGCCCGATTGCGCGACGAACTGATTTCGAGCAGCCCGAAACATGCTGTCGCGTTGGCGCGTGGCAGGGCCTTGCGCAGCGCCCTGAATCAGACCATGTGTGGCGAGTCGGTCGAAGTCGCGGATGGCGATGAAGTCGCTTTTTTCCCACCGGTCACCGGCGGCTGAGTCTGGCATGGCAACGCCAACGCAACGCGTCGAACGCCCGGCAATGCGCACGCGGGTACAGATCCAGACAGCCGACTTCGACCTTGGTGCTGAAGTTGCCGCCCTGCGCGCGGGTGACCCCGGCATCGGCGCGGTGGCCAGTTTTATCGGCACCGTGCGTGATCGAAACGACGGGCAGGGTGTCAGCGCGATGGAGCTTGAGCACTACCCCGGCATGACCGAAAAGGCGATCGAGGCGATGGTTGCGGCGGCCGGCGAGCGCTTCGACATCCGCGGCGCCACAGTGATCCACCGCGTCGGTCTGCTGGCGCCGCTCGATCAGGTGGTGTTGGTGGCGGTCAGCTCGGCGCATCGGGGCGCCGCCTTCCAGGCCTGTGAATTCCTGATGGACTATCTGAAGACGCAGGCGCCATTCTGGAAGAAGGAAAGCACGCCATCGGGCGCACGCTGGGTCGACGCCCGAGTCAGTGACGATCAGGCCTTGGCACGCTGGGGCTTGTCGAGCGGCAACAGCGGGCCGGCACCGCAGGCCGTCTGATGGCCGCGCTCTCGGCTTCGTCTTTCTCCGCCGCGCATGTGCTGGCGGTGGTCGCAGGCGCTGCCGTGGGTGCCGTGCTGCGCTGGCGGCTGAGCCTGCTGTTGAACGACTCCTGGCACGGCTTTCCGGTCGGCACGCTGTTGGTCAATTGCTGCGGCGGTCTGCTGATCGGGATGGCCATGACATGGTTTGTCAAATTTCCAGACGAAACGCTGCGGCTGCTGGTCGTCACCGGCCTGCTGGGCGGTCTGACCACGTTCTCGACATTCTCTGCCGAGTCGCTGGCCCTGCTGCTGCGCGGGCATTACGGCCTGGCCTCGCTGCACACGCTGGCGCATGTGGTTGGATCGTTGGGCAGCGCCGCTATCGGCTTCCACCTCGGGCGCACACTCTGGGATTGAACAGCGGTCTGCAGTCGCAGTGCCGATTTGACGAGGATCAAAGCTTGCGCCATCGCAGGTCGGTCATGCCTTGAATTCGGCGCTCAATGCCTGAAATTGAACGCAACGGAGGATTATTCCCATGCGACTCGACAAGCTGACGACCAAATTCCAGGAGGCACTGAGCGATGCCCAGAGCTTGGCAATTGCTCGTGACAACCCTTACATCGAGCCCACCCATGTGCTGAGCGCGATGCTGACCCAGGACGAAGGACCGAAGGCGCTGCTGGCCAGGGCCGGGGTCAATACCGGCAAGCTTCAATCCGCAATCGAGGCAGAGATCGGCAAGTTGCCGCAGGTCCAGGGCGGCGAGCAGGTGCAGGCTGGCCGTGAGCTCGGGGCCTTGCTTCAGGCTTCCGAAAAAGAATCCGGCAAGCGCGGCGACCAGTTCATCGCCAGCGAAATGTTCCTTCTGGCGCTGGCCGACAGCAAGTCGGCGATCGGTGCGCTGGTCAAGGAGCATGGCCTGACCCGCAAGGCGCTTGAAACGGCGATCGACGCGGTCCGTGGTGGACAGAAGGTCGATTCCCCCGAGGCCGAGGGCCAGCGCGAGGCCCTGAAAAAATACACGCTCGACCTCACCGAACGGGCTCGCAAGGGCAAGCTCGACC
>JBBRID010000490.1:0-2906 GCA_038221635.1 Burkholderiales bacterium | reverse complement strand
GATGTCGACATGCAGGATGAAGTCGACCAAGATCATCAGAATGTCCATGGATGCCGATTATCCAGGGCATTGGGTGCCGGCCTGAGCGAGGAACCCGTTCGCTGGTGGCTGGTAGGCCGCACGCCACAAGCAAAGGGCTATGCGCCTTCGTCGCAACCGTCGGTTCCAGATTCCTACAATATCGGCGATGAATGCACCCGAGGCGCCCACTCGCCGACCGATTCGAGAACTGCCTGACGAATTGATCAGTCAGATCGCCGCCGGCGAGGTCGTCGAGCGCCCGGCATCGGTGGTGCGCGAACTGGTCGACAACGCGCTGGACGCTGGCGCCAGCGAAGTCGGTATCAAGCTGCTGGGAGGTGGCATCCGATCGGTTCTGGTGGAAGACAACGGCGCGGGCATTCCGGCCGAGGAGCTGCCATTGGCGCTGCGCCGGCACGCCACCAGCAAGATCGGCTCCCTGCTCGATCTCGAGCAGGTCTCGACGATGGGCTTCCGCGGCGAAGCGCTGGCTGCCATTGCCGCCGTTTCCGAATTGAGCATTGCGAGTCGGATGGCCGACTCGACGCATGGCTTGCGACTGGAGGCGCGCAGCGGAGAACTGTCACCGTCCGCCCGCGGAATCGGCACCAGCGTCGAAGTGCGGGAGCTGTTTTTCAGCACGCCGGCGCGCCGGAAGTTTCTCAAATCCGTGGCGACCGAGCTGGCTCATTGTGTCGAAGCCGTTCGGCGCCACGCACTGGTGCGGCCCGACGTCTCATTCACCATCTGGCACGACGGCAAGCTGATCCATCAATGGCGCCGCAATCCCGGGCCGCAGCGGCTCGAACAGTTGCTCGGCGAGGAGTTTTTCGCCAACAGCCGCCCACTTGAAGCAGACCTCGGCATCATGCGGATCAGCGGCCGTGCCGGCCTGCCGGAAGCCGCGCGGGCACGTGCCGACCAGCAATATGTCTACGTCAACGGCCGCTTCGTTCGCAACAAGCTGATTGGCCATGGGGTGCGGTCCGCCTACGAAGACGTGCTGCATGGCGGGCGTCAGCCGGCGTACGTGCTGTTCATCGACATCGCGCCCGATCGCGTCGACGTGAATGTGCATCCAACCAAGATCGAGGTCCGCTTTCGCGATTCTCGCGAGGTTCACCAAGCCGTTCGCCATGCGGTTGAAAGCGGTCTGTCGGTGCCGCGCGCCGGCCAGGCCTCGGTGATCGCTGCGAGCAGCGAAGGGGTCGGCAACGGCCAGGCCCCGGTTCGCGAGAACTTCAGGAATGGCGCCCCTGAGCGAACCAGCGGCGCCGCAGCAGCGATGCAACGACCCAGCCAACGTCCCAGCCAACGTCCCAGCCAATGGCCCGGACAACAAGGTCGACTTGGGCTGGCACAGGCCGAGGTGCTTTATGCGCGAGAACCGCAGGCGCCTTGGGCGGCGCCGGTGGCAACCCCGCCGATCTCGAACCAGGGCCAGGAAAATACGCCGGATCGATCCGCCGATGCCTGGCCACTCGGTCGTGCAATCGCCCAGGTCGCCGGCATCTACATCCTGGCTGAAAACGACCGCGGACTGATCGTCGTCGACATGCACGCCGCGCACGAACGAATCGTCTACGAAAAGCTGAAAACCACGATGCAGGCGAGCGGTAGCCTCGCCATCGACAGCCAGCCGCTGCTGATACCCGCCATCTTCAGTGCAACCGCAGAGGAAATCGCCTGCGCTGAAACGCATGCCGATGCGCTGCATCGACTCGGCCTTGAAGTGTCGCCGCTGTCAGTGAGCACCCTGGCCGTGCGTTCCCGTCCGGCTGCGCTGGACGGTGGCGACGTCGTCGATCTGGCGCGCAAGGTGCTTGCCGAGCTGGCTCAGTTCGGTGCCAGCGCAGCGGTCGAGCGTGCCCAGCACGATATCCTGTCGACGATGGCCTGTCACGGCGCCGTTCGCGCCAATCGCCAATTGACGATCGACGAAATGAACGCGCTGCTGCGTGACATGGAACGCACCGATCGTTCCGATCAATGTAACCATGGACGCCCGACATGGCGGCAGATTGCGCTGCGCGATCTCGACGCGATGTTCTGGCGCGGCCGATGATGAGTGCAAGGATGAAACTTTGAGACCTCTCGCCAATCTGTTGCGCCGCCGCTGGCTGGCGCTCGTCGTCGCGACGGCGCTGGGCAGCGGCGCCTTTGCCGGCTGCAGCAGCTTCGACCACCAGATGCGCAAGTGGATTTTCCAGCCTGCGCCAGCCCAGGCCTGGCAGCGCGAGGCGGCGCGCCAGCAACGCGACGACGGCTTTGTCGATGTCTGGATCGACCTCGACTCGAAAACCAGCGGCCAGACGGTTCGGCTGCATGCCTTGTGGGCAGAAAATTCCGCCCCCGATGCGCCCTTGCTGTTGTATCTGCATGGCGCCCGGCGCAACATCGAGTCGAGCAGCTTCCGGATTCGTCAGATGCGCGAGCTCGGCTTTTCGGTGCTCGGCATCGATTACCGCGGATTCGGAGCCAGCACCGATGAACTGCCCTCCGAGGCGTCGGCCATCGAAGATGCGATGGCTGGATGGGAATGGTTGAGGCGTGAACATCCCGGTCAAGCCCGCTACATCTTCGGCCACTCGCTGGGCGGTGCCATCGCGGTGGCGTTGGCGGCTCGCACGCCGGACGAGCGCGGCCTGATCGTCGAAGGCACGTTTACGTCGGTCGCCGACGTGTTCAGAACCTTCCGCTGGGGCTGGCTGCCGCTCAGCGGGTTGATCGGCAAGCGGTTCGATGCGGCGAGCAGCATCGCCAGGGTCGGCTCGCCGGTGCTGGTCGTGCACGGCAGCCGGGATACCACCATCAGCCCCGAACTCGGCAAGAAGCTGTTCGAACAGGCCGCCGAACCCAAGCGCTTCGAATTGGTCGAAGGCGGT
>JBBRID010000489.1:0-2909 GCA_038221635.1 Burkholderiales bacterium | reverse complement strand
CTGTGCGGCTACCTGGCTGCGCGGCAGGGCGTTCTTCCGGCGGCGGCCATTCCGGGGCTGAATGCCTTCGTCCTGTATTTCGCGTTGCCCTGCATGTTGTATCGCTTCGGCTCCAGCATGCCGTTTGCCGAACTGATCGATGCCGGTTTGATGCTGGTCTATCTGATCAGCGCGCTGGTGATGATCTTCTTCAGCATCGCAATGACCTGGTCACGCAGCCCGGACCAACCCGGTGTCGACTTGCGCAATGCGGCCTTCGGTGCCTTGGTGGCGGCGTTCCCGAATACCGGCTTCATGGGGGTGCCGCTGCTGGTTGCACTGATGGGGCAGGCGGCTGCTGGCCCGGCAATCGGCAGCATCCTGATCGATCTGATCATCACCAGCACGCTGTGCATTGCGCTGGCGCAGGCGCAGCACCAATCGATCGGCGATGAAACCTACGCCCATCAGACCGATCGGCCGAGTGCCGGCGCGGCCGCGCTGCGTTCACTGCGCGGCGCGATGACAAACCCCTTGCCATGGTCGATTGCGCTGGGCGCCGCGGCCGCCGCCGTGGGCTTCGCGCTGCCCGGACCGATCGATCAGATCGTCAAGATGCTTGGCGATGCAGCCACGCCTGTCGCCTTGTTCACAATCGGCTCGGTGTTGTGGCGAGCCGAACAGCAAGCCCACACCCGCACGCCGGTCGGCCTGTTCGTGCCAGTTGCCCTGATGAAGCTGCTGATCCATCCCGCGCTGGTCCTGAGCGTGGGCCTCGTCGCGAAGGCCTGCGGCGTCGCAGTGCCGGCATTCGGTTTGACGGTCCTGGTATTGGTTGCCGCCTTGCCGAGCGCCAGCAACGTGTCGCTGCTGGCCGAGCGATTCGGCGCCGACAACGGGCGCATCGCCCGCATCATCATGGCCAGCACAGTGCTGGCATTCGGAAGCTTCTCGCTGCTGGCATGGCTGTTCGGGGCTTCTGCGACCTGACCGGTCATATCGCCAGCGGATCGACGTCGATGGCCCAGCGAACGATCCGCTGATCGGCGGCGTTTCGTTCGCGGCGCAGCGTGTGCAGCGCCGGCAGCCAGGCCGCCAGGAAGCGCTGCAACTGAGCGCGAGACGCGCTTTCGATCAACATCTGCATACGCTCTATGTTGGCGATCCGGGCGATCGAGGTTGGCACCGGGGGATAGATTGCCACGCCGTCCAACCATTCGGCTGCAGCTGGATGGCGCTGCGCCAGATCGGCCGCAGCATGCAGGAAGGACTCGGCCGCCGCGCTGGTCTTGGCATCTGCACGCAGCAATGCCAGATGCGCAAACGGCGGCAGGCTGGCCGATCGCCGCTCGGCCAGCTGGTCGGCAGCGAAGCTGGCGAAGTCGTGTCGCTGCAACGCGGCGTACAGCGGGTGTCGGGCGTGCCAGGTCTGCACCCACATCTCGCTGCCCGAGGCCTGGCTGGCATCGCGCCCCGCGCGGCCGGCCGCCTGCATCAGCAATGCGAACAGCCGCTCCGGCGCGCGGAAGTCACTGCTGAACAAGGCACTGTCGGGGTTGACCGCCGCCACCAGCGTCACGCGCCGGAAATCGTGCCCCTTGGTGATCATTTGAGTTCCGACCAGAATGTCGACGTCGCCACCGTGCACGGCGCCGAGTCGGCTTTCGAGCTGACCCTGGCCGCGCGTGCTGTCGGCGTCGATGCGGGCGATTCGCACGGGCGGGCGGTCGCCATCGGCCAGCGCCATGACCAGTTGCTCCTCCAGCCGCTCGGTACCACGACCAACCGGCGTGATGTCCAGGTTGCCACATTCCGGGCAGGCGCGCGGCACCCGTTCCGTGAGGCCGCAGTGGTGGCAGCGCAGCGTGCGATCCAGCTTGTGGAAGACGCGCCAGGCGCTGCAATTGGGGCAGCCACTTTGCCAGCCACACTCGCCACATTGCAGCACTGGCGCGTAGCCTCGGCGATTCAGGAACAGCAGGCTTTGCTCGCCGCGGTCAATGCGCAGGCGCAATGCCGCCAGCAGTCCGGGTGACAGCACCTGCGGCGCAACACCCTTGGGCAGCTGCGACATGTCGACCAGTTGCACGACCGGCAGCGCGGCGTCGCCGATGCGCGCCGGCATGGCCAGCCGCAGGTAACGCCCTTCCTTGGCGCGCTGCCAGCTTTCGAGCGACGGTGTCGCCGACCCGAGCAGCACCGTTGCAGATTCCAGCCGACCCCGGTAGACCGCCAGATCACGCGCAGAATATCGCGCCCCCTCCTGCTGCTTGTACGAAGGGTCGTGCTCTTCGTCGACAACGATCAGACCGAGCCTGGGCATAGCCGCGAAGACGGCCAGACGCGTGCCCAGAACCAGATCGGCATGGCCCAGGTGGGCCAGCAACCAGTTGCGCAGGCGCTGCGCCGGTGTCAGGCCACTGTGCAGCGAGACGATCAAGCGGTCGGAAAAACGCTCGGCAAAACGCGATTCGAGTTGTGGCGTCAGGTTGATTTCAGGCACCAGCAACAGCGCCTGCTTGCCTCGCTGCAGGGCGTCGGCTGCGGCCCGCAGGTAGACCTCGGTCTTGCCACTGCCGGTGCTGCCGTGCAGCAGAACGGTCTTTGCCGCCGACCGATCGGTGGCCCGGCTTTGCGTTGCCAGGCAATCGATCACCCGGGCCTGTTCGGCACTCAGCGGGGGCGGCTCGGAGCCGACCCGACCTGCAAGGTCGGTCCTGGACTTCTTCAGGATCTGCTCGATTTTCGAGATCCGGCGTTGCAACTGAACGTCGTCGAGCTTGCGCAGTTCGGGCGGCAACACCGACAGGGCGACTTCGCCGATGCCACGCTGGTAGTAGGCGGCGCTGAATTCCACCAGCTCCCGCCAGGCGCCGGGCAATGGTGGCAGACTGGCCAGTGCGCCGACGATGGGCCTGACTTGTGCTGCC
>JBBRID010000488.1:0-2912 GCA_038221635.1 Burkholderiales bacterium | reverse complement strand
GAAAGGCATCGAATTCAAGCGCGCCCATCTGTTCGACGTCAATCCGGTGGGCGTCGGCGCGATGGGGGTGGCCTCGCTGCTGTCGATCGCAGCCTATACCGGCGTGCTCGGCGAGATGGCGCAGGCCTTTTCGGCCTTGATTGCCCTGGTGACCGCGTTGATCGTGTCACCGCTGTTGGCCTGGTCCACGGGAGGCCGCTACTACATTGCGCGTCAACCGGTGCCTGAAGTTGCGGGAACAACCTCCGACGATGGCAACTACAGACGCCTGACCGGTTGCGTGATCTGCGAGCGCGAATACGAACACGACGACATGGCTTTCTGCCCTGCCTATCGGGGTGACATCTGCTCGCTGTGCTGTTCGCTCGATGCGCGTTGCCACGACCTTTGCAAGCCCGATGCCCGGATTTCGGTGCAGTGGCGGGCCGCCGCCAGCCGGCTGGTGCCGCGCGTGGTCTGGCAACGACTCGATACCGAGCTGGGGCACTACCTGATGTTGATGGCGCTGACGGTACCTGCGCTGGCCGGACTGTTCGTCGCGATTTTTCAGCACCAGCGCCGGACGATGATGGCGGGCGGCGGACCGCTCTCGGGCGCGGCTGAGGCTGCACTGCAGCTCGGGTTTGTCAAGTTGTTCGCGGCGCTGCTGGTGATCAGCGCCGTCGTTGTCTGGTGGCTGGTACTCAAACACCGCAGTGCGCAGGTGGCGCAGGAAGAGTCCAACCGACAGACGCATCTGCTGGTGCAGGAGATCGAGTCGCACCGGCTGACCGATGAGGCGCTGCAAGAGGCCAAACAGCAGGCCGAACTGGCCAATGGGGCCAAAAGCCGCTACATCACGACGATCAGCCATGAACTGCGAACGCCGTTGAACAGCATCATCGGTTATGCGCAGCTGCTCGACGAAGATCCCGGCGTTCCGCCGCATCGCCGCCAGGCTGTCAGTGTGATTCGCCGGGGTGGCGAGCACTTGCTGTCGTTGATCGAAGGTACGTTGGATTTGGCTCGCATCGAGAGCGGCAAACTGTCGCTCGATGTGAAGCCGCTGCAATGGCGCGAGGGGCTGCTGCAGATTGCGCACATGTTCGAGTTGCAGGCGGCGGGCAAGGGGATCTCGTTTCGCTATGTGATCGATCCCGCCTTGCCCGAGGTGGTTCGTGCTGACGAAAAGCGGTTGCGCCAGATTCTGATCAACGTGCTCGGCAACGCCGTCAAGTTCACTCAGCGCGGCGGCGTGGTGTTTCGGGTGCGCCATGCGCGAGAGATGGCCACCTTTGAAATCGAGGATACGGGCCCGGGTATTGCGGCGTCGGAGATGGCGCAGATCTTCGAGCCTTTCGGGCGTGGCTCGGCATCGGGCGCCGGTGGCGGAAGCGGCCCGGCCGGCAGCACCGGACTGGGCCTGACGATCAGCAAGATGTTGACTGATTTGATGGGTGGTGAAATGACGGTCCACAGCACGCCGCTTGCTGCGCTGAATGAGCAGGTCGACAGTGAGGGAGCCGTGCGGGCCGGCACGGTCTTCCGGATCCGGCTGTTTCTGCCCGAGGTCAGGGCGGCTTCCGCAGGACGGTTTCTGCCCGCTGTGCTGCGGGTCGGCTACGTCGGTTCTCGCAAGCGCCTGCTGGTGGTCGACAACGAGGAAGTCGATCGTGGCTTGATGGTCAGCATGTTGGCGCCATTGGGTTTCGAAGTGCGTCAGGCGGCTTCGGGTTTGCAGTGCCTCGAACTGCTGCGCGACTTTACCCCCGATGCGATCCTGATGGACCTGGCGATGCCTGGCATCGACGGCTGGGAGACGATCCGGCGCATGCGTGCGCAGCGCCTGAGCGATGCGCCACTGGCCATCGTCTCGGCCAATGCGTTCGAGAAGGGCGTCGACAATGGTGTCGGTGTCTTGGCGGAGGATTTCATCCTGAAGCCGGTTCGCAAACACGAACTGCTCGACTGGCTGGGCCGTTCGTTGCACATCGAATGGAACGAAGAACGTGTGTCGAGAGATCCCGAAGACCGTGCAGTCGAAGCCGGCGGGCCCGACGCGAATCTGCCCGCAGATCGACCGACGATGGTATTCCCGCCATCTGCCGAAATACAGGCATTGCAAACGGTGATTGATCTCGGTTACCTGCGCGGCATCCTGCGGCAACTCGACAAGATTGAGGCCGAGGATCGCAGCTGCGTTGCGTTCGTGATGCAGATGCGCGCACTGGCGCGCAATTTCCAGCTCGAGGCGATGAGCGGTTTGCTGCGACAAGCGAACGGCGGCGCGGCCGCACCGACTTCGCCGCAGGCGTCTGCGCCATGAGCTCCGGGTCCAATCCGAGCTTTTCGATCGTGGAAGGGTCGTCCGATCCGATCGATCGAAGCAGCGCCGACGTGGTGCTGATCGTCGACGACGTGCCCGACAACCTGTCGCTGCTCCATGACGCGCTCGATGAGGCCGGCTACGCTGTCTTGATCGCGACCGACGGTGAAGCTGCGCTGCAGCGCGCTCAGCAGGCGATGCCCGACATCATCCTGCTCGATGCCCTGATGCCCGGCATCGACGGCTTCGAGGTGGCTCGCCGGCTGAAAGCCAACGAGGACACCGCGCACATCCCGATCGTCTTCATGACCGGCCTGACCGAAACCGAACATGTGGTCAGCGCGTTTGCGGCCGGAGGTGTCGACTATGTGACCAAGCCGATCCGCACGCGTGAGGTGCTGGCTCGCATGACAGTCCACATGCAAGGTGCGCGGCAGGCGCGCCACGCGCGCACAGCGCTCGATGCCTTCGGCCATGCCAGTCTGGTTGTGCGCGCGAGCGACGGTCGCGTCGTCTGGCAGACTCCGCTGGCACGCGGCATGCTGGCGGCGCACTTCGCCACGGCCGAATTGGCACCGGAAGTGGCTTACTGGATTCGAAACGAGGG